>JBLFWJ010000185.1:0-6091 GCA_047611425.1 Bacteroidia bacterium
ATCGCACCGGATGTAGTAGACATTGACATTCTGGACAATCAACAGGAAGGAAATCTCAACTTTATTGATCCACGACTAAAAGTCACGATGAAGAATTCCTTTGGAATGTCCATGCAAGGAACAATCAACCAGCTAAGAGCGATTGGAGATGGTGCCCAGTTTATTGACGTGGACTACACATCGGTTACCGGTTCACCATTCATCATTGATGGCGGCACAAATCCTGGAGACACTAATACGGTTGAGTGGTACTTTACAGGAACCCAGAACGTAACTCCAGGATCTAACAGCAACATTGATTTGGTAATGAATGCCAACTATCAAGACCTTGTTTATGACTTGGATGCGTCAACCAACCCTGCTGGAGGCTCACCAAATCCGAATTGGGCAACTGCCAATTCAGCACTTGAGGTTACGGCAGATATTGAGCTTCCATTCTGGGGCACTGCCTCAAATTTCACCATTAGAGATACCATTGATTTCCCTATCGGAGATGCGGATGAGTTCAGAGACAACATTATCGAAGCATTGCTTCGAGTGAATACTTTAAATGGTTTTCCTGTAGATGGCGCTCTTATTTTGCATTTCACAGACAGCCTTTACAACATAACCGCATCCGTATTGAACAATGGAGAGTTATTGGTTAGATCTGGAACTATCGATGCAAATGGTAGAGTCGTTTCGCAAACCAACGAGAACAACGACATCATTTTAGACACACAAAAGATTAACGCGGTATTTGGAGCCAAGTATATCATCCTTGATGCAATAATGAACTCAACCAACGGTGGTCAAACTGCAATTCGTTTGTATGATGATTATGAATTGCAAGTCAATTTAGGGTTCCAAGTAAAACTTAGTGCCAGTCCTTCTGATCTCGATGGACTTTGATCCCAATCTATAGCTGACCAAAGTTCAACCAAGAAAAAACCGAGCAATGAAAAGATTTTACTCTTCACTTCTTCTAAGCAGCATCGTAATGATGACTGTTCTTCTCGCAATCCCAAACCAAGCCAAAGCTCAACAGGATTTCGGAATTCAAGGCATGGACATGTTGCCACAACGAACGGCAATTAATCCAGGATTCATTCCAAAGCCACAACTCTACATCGGGTTCGCTCCATTATTCAATAACATTCACTTAACAACAGGAAACAGCGGTTTTGCTTATTCCAAGTTAATTCAGAAAGATGGAGACTCCCTATTCATCAATATGGATGATGCCTTGGGGTCAATGGCAAATACCAACTATTTGAGTTTTAATGCATCGATAGACCTTCTTGCTTTTGGATTCGGTAACGGCAAATACTACTTCAAATTCAACATGACAGAACGGTTACAAGCTCGAATGCTTTATCCAAAATCATTGCTTGAATTTGTATGGGAAGGCAACGGGGCGTTTTTAGGTGAAACAGTTGATTTCAGTCGCTTAAATGCAAATGTTAGTCACTTTAGAGAATACGGATTTACTTATGCCAGAAATTTTCTAGAGGGAGACTTGAGTGTGGGAATCACCGGAAAGTATCTGTACGGAATGGAAAACGTTAGCACCGACAATCGAATGCTTGACATCCACACCGATGAAAACACATTTGACATTACAGCCAACACTGATTTCACCTTGAACAGTTCGGGCGTTTTGAGCGATGACCCGTTTGCAGATTTGGATCAGGACCTAGGTAAATACCTTTTTATGAGAAACAATCATGGGTTTGCATTTGATATTGGTGCTGCTTACAACATTAACGAGCAGTTCACAGTTGCTGCCAGTGGATTGGATATCGGTGCCATGTACTGGGCAAACGATCCGGTTAATCAAGAGATTAGAGATGCCAACTTCACGTATCAAGGAGTTGATTTGAGCGTTCTGCTAAATCAAAACGACAGCTCGGATGTATTCCAAAATTTGTTGGACACGCTGTCAAATACATTTACTCCTGTTGAGGATTCTGCAAGCTATAACTACATGTTACCAGCTAGGATGTATGTAAGTGGTTTTTACAACTTCAAAGAGAAGCATCAGGCAGGAATACACTTTTATGGTGAATTCTATAAAGGACACTTTGAGCCGGGTGTTGCGATTCAGTACACAGGAAGATTCACCGATATATTCTCGGTGTCCGCGACCTATTCATATTTCAATCGCGACTTTACGAATTTGGGCGTCACCTTCGCAGTTACCGTTGGTGCCTGGCAGATGTTCTTTGGCATGGACAATATCATTGCCCCCATTATTCCGCAGCACGCCAAAAATCTCCACTTGCACACAGGCATGAACTTGGTGTTCCGATACAAGGACAAGAAGAAGAAAATATCAGACCGAGATAAAGATGGTATTCCTGATGCGTTTGATGAATGTCCAGATGAGTTTGGTTTAGAGATTCATGGTGGATGTCCTGATAGAGATGGTGATGGAATCAGAGACATTCAAGACATCTGTCCAGATGTGGTGGGACCACTTGAGAACAACGGTTGCCCTTGGACTGACAAGGACAACGATGGCTTATTGGACAACGAAGATGACTGTCCTGAAGTACCTGGTCCAAAAGACAACAGCGGTTGCCCTTGGGGAGATACTGATGAGGATGGTGTAATGGACAACTTAGACAGTTGTATTACTGTCAAAGGACCAGTTGCAAACAACGGCTGCCCTTACGGTGATAAAGATGGAGATGGAGTATTAGACAATGTGGATGGCTGTCCAGATGTTCCAGGTCCGGTTGATAATAACGGATGTCCTTACGGAGATAAAGATGGAGACGGCATTTTAGACGATGCTGATAAGTGTCCAGAAATTCCAGGACCTGTTGACAACGAGGGATGTCCTTACGCAGATTCTGATCAAGACGGTACTATTGATAAAGATGACCTCTGCCCAAGAACTCCAGGACCAGTTGACAATCAAGGATGTCCAGTTATCAAGAAGGAGGAACAAGAAGTGTTGAACACTGCGTTTGATAACCTTGAGTTTGAATCAGGTAGCGACATTATCAAAGGAAGCAGCTATGCTTCACTTGACGCCTTATCTGATCTTCTTAAGAAGAAGGAGGACTGGAAATTGAAAGTTAGTGGTCACACTGATGATGTTGGAAGCGAATCAACTAACCTGCGCTTGTCAGAGAAGAGATCTAAGTCTGTTCAAACTTATCTCTCGAATCGAGGTATCAGCGGAGATAGGTTTATCGTAAAATGGTATGGAGAAAGCCGACCAATTTACCCGAACAGTACTTCCGAAGGACGAGCTAAAAACAGACGTGTTGAAATGGAGGTTGTATTTGAATAATCTAGATTACCACAAAAGAAAAGGGAGGAACCAATTGGTTCCTCCCTTTTTGTTTCAATAAATATTTGGTTAGTCCTTCACTCGATTCACTTCAAAACCGATTACTTCAAAAGGCTTTTTCCCTTTGTATTCTGACCCAACAAAACCGGAATAGTAAGTTCCGAAGATGATTCCTCTTAACCCGAAGTCAAGCATTCGGAACAAGCTTGAAAGCATACCGTTTGATCCATGAGAATTGGCCATGTTTCGCACCAACCATCTCAAAACAAACGTTGGTTTGATGCTTAAAACAGAGAGCAGAAGGTTCAAGTCTTTCATGTCAGCCGCAGGAACGGTAGCCAACATTCGGTCGACATGTTCAATACAACCTGTTTCCGAGTAGCTTGGAAAATCGTCATCACCTGGGCAAAGAACATCTCCAATTCTGACCAAGGCGCGTAATCCTGCATTGCTTAAATAGTCTGACTTCATGATCCTTGAATTAATTGTCCGCTTAATTTATGAGCCAAGGCACTTGCCGTTAATGATGGGTTGATTCCTGGTGCACTTGGATATAAACTGGTATCCACGATGTACAACCCCGGATGATCATGCACTTGAAAATCTGGAGCAACCACGGATGTTCTTTTATCTATTCCGATGGAACAACCGCCCATCAAATGAAGCCCAAAGAAAAATGGTGATTCCACAATTCGTTTAGCTCCCTGATTTGTCAAAATGTTTTCAATGGTTTGAAGGCCTTCGTCCCTTCTAGTTTTATCCTGATCCGTTAGGTTTTTCTCAATAACCAGATTTCCTTTCCTATCGACATTCATCTCTCCACCTTCTGGCTCATCTCGTACCGCCACCTCAATGCAGGTCATCTTCCGATAATCACGCATCAACTTATGATGCTCTGCTCCAAATTGATTAAAAAGCATAGCCACACCTATAGGTTGACCGTAGACATTCTCCAACTTAAAACCTCGCTTTCGAAAGGTCGGATCACTACTAGCGACTGTTTGAAACGAGCCTTTATGGCTGTCAATAATATCATCATGCAATCCAAAGGTCATGAACTGTGGATGCTGACAAAACCCTTTTCCAAGTCTGGGAAGCTTCTTTTTAAAACCAGAGTTGAACATCATTTTGGTTGAACCGAACGAACCTCCACAAAGGATTACCTTCTTAGCCGAAACCGTCACCTGTTTGCCCTCATATTCACCATAAACTACCACATGGTCACTCTTGTGTTCAATCTTACCAACTTCAAATTCAGCTTTAATTTTTAGACCATCCTTTTCTGCCACTTGAATGGCTGTAACCAACGAGCTTTGCTTTGAATCACGATGACAGCCTCCCAAACAGCTAATGCAATCGTTGCCCTTTTCCAAAGCGCAATCACTCATGCCTCTCCTTAAAGATTTCCATCCCATGCCTAAAGCATCGCAGGCAGTTGTAAATCGCTTTGCATTTTCATTGAACTCCGTAGGCTCGAAGGTGTGCAGCTTCAAGCCCTTTTCTGCCATATCGTAGTAAGGCGCCATACCATCAACCGAAAGCCAGTCAACCCCACTCCTATCACGCCAATCATCCAAAGCCACATCATCAAATCGATTACTCAAGCCTTGATTTACGATGGTGGTTCCACCAACCATTTTGGCTCTCAAGAATGCCGTTTTCGCTTTCGTATCGAATTCAATACCTCCACCCCAAAAAAGCTTGGCCGAGTAGTCCATTTCATTATCAGGAAATGTGTCTTTGCGATAAAACTTTCCTGCTTCTAGAAGCAGAATGTCTGCACCTGAATCGTGCAGGTTTTTAGCCAAAGTTCCTCCTGCGGAACCGGAGCCTATTACAATAAAATCGTGCATTGGTTGGGTTGAATTACGATTTACGGAGATGGTATTAATTCAGTTTTTCCTTCTTTCCTATTGAGTCTATTTTGATTCCGACCCAAGCAAACTTGAGCCAGTTTCGAGTTTTGTCCGAAAACAAATAGTCAATGATCTTACCCAGAAGTTCATATTTCCCTTTTGTAAATGGATACCAATTTGGATCGATGTTCGATCCATCAGCATCCACCAAAACAGACTTGGAATTAGAGAATGTCAATAGCCCTGCTTCACCTTTGTAACGGCCAAAGCCGCTGTTCTTGGTTCCACCGAATGGCAAGTTGGGATTTCCTTCATTCAACATATGATTGTTGATGCTGAGGTTTCCTGTTTTAATCTTGCTTGCTACTCTTCTGGCCCGCTTGATGTCCTTTGACCAAACACTACCACCTAGTCCATATACACTGTCGTTGGCTAGCTTCAAAGCTTCTTCTTCAGTTGAGAACTTCATTATTGGAATTACTGGCCCAAACGTCTCTTCCATCATCACTTCCATAGTATGATCGACATCAACCAAAACCGTTGGAGGAAAATGATGTGTACCGGGCTCACGGCTTCCACCGCAAAGAACTTTCGCGCCTTTCTGTACCGCATCCTTTATGTGCGATTCAATAATCTGAAGTTGGAACTCCGTGGTCACACATCCCACGTCACAATCCTCGGGATCCTCGATATTTCTATCGGCATGAGATGGACGCAACTTCTTGCTTCGATCAACGATCATCTCTACAAACTGATCAAAGATCTTTTCGTGCACATAGCATCGTTCTACGGAAGTGCAAGATTGGCCGGCTGTTGTATAGCCACCCCACATAATTCCGTTTACCGTCCTCTCGATGTTGATATCATCAAAAACAATTGCGGCATCTTTTCCGCCCAATTCAAGATCAACCGGAATCAAATGGTTTGCGGCCTGAGCCATTATTTTCTTTCC
>JBLFWJ010000186.1:0-6086 GCA_047611425.1 Bacteroidia bacterium
CCAACTTCGCGAGGGTCGTTGCCGAATATCTGAGCTAAAACTGCGTACGATCGGGTATCATCAATCCTAAACCTGACGCGAACAATCTTACTTTTTTCAATGTTAACCAGCAGCGTGCTGGTTTCTGCGCAAGGCCTATTTGAGAACAACAATGCAGCTGACAAGGCCAAAAATGGCATTAAATCGGAACAAGGAGTTTACGTCCTTGCGACTGGAGACAGCTGCTTAATGTGGATTCCAGAGTTTGATGCACAGGAAGTACACGGGTCATTTTGAATGCGGGAAGAAATATATCGAGTACGAGTATTGTTATCACGAAGATGGTTCTAAGAACTCCAACCACTGCCAGTATTCCGAATATGCTAGAAATGGTTGTCATTAAGTCGTGATACTCAGTAAAGATCAACATGGCCTAAACCATAGAGAGCGCGCTGGAAACTTGAATGATGCGTTTCCATTTTTCGTTTTTCTCCAACCGATTAGCACACAGAAAAAGAAATTGAAGGATGCCAAAACACAAAATAATCATTGCTGTTATGGCATATGGTCGTGCAGGATTTTCGATGCCACTCATGGCATTTTCGTTAAGAAGATTGCACCGGTAATTATTGATCCAATCGAACCCAATTGAATCAAGGTCAGCCTGAGAACCTCCCGGATACAGCGAAGCCGAAAAAGCATAGAGCACAACGAAGATGCCAATGCAAATTATTGGAAAGAAGAGTAACGGTCGTTTGATGGGATGAAGCTTTATTCCCCTTGAAGCATCACAGCGATTGATTAACCCTCAGTTTTCCTGTATTTCGTTTGCAGCGCGGTGAGAAAATTTCTCAGGTATTGATCCAGGAAGGGCCGATAAGAACGATGTTCAGCATTACGGAAAAAAGCGCTCAACTCGGGTTTGCTTATTTTTTTGTCTATCAAAGCGAACAGGTCTAACATGTCTTCGGACTTCAGATCCAAAGCAATTTTCAGTTTCCGAAGAATCATATTATTGGAAAGTGGGTCTTCGGGCTCTGGTTGTGGGCCTTCTCTTTTTCCTCGTTTTTCAATGATTAAACCATTAAGAAAGATGGCCAATTCTCTATCCGTAATTTCTGATAATTGAGGGTCATTTTCTTTTCTCAACCAGTCGATTACTTCTGCTTTCTTGACATCGTAATCGGCCAATTTAAAAAGCTCAATCATCTTCAGATCGTTAAAGTCAAAAACGTAACGAACACGTCTTATGATGTCATTATTGGTCATCTGGATTCTTGATCTTAAATCGTCTATTCTAACTGCATTATCAGGCTGCGAAATTACCCACAAGATGCTTGATCTGTCGGCAGTCCGTTTATTTCAACTTCCGTCCAGCATTAGAAAATTGACTGAAGAGAATTCGCTGGAATGTACGTCTGATCACGGAACCTTCTTGAAATCACCTTTACAGGAACTTTCAGGATTATTGCACCGGGGTTTGTGGCATCAAAACGAACGTGTATGTTCTTATCAAGATAAATGAACTCCTCGTTTTCAAGAGGGATGAGTTGAACAGTTCTGTCGCCATAATCTCGTACGAGCATCCCATCTTTCTTTGCATAGTTGATTTTCTTTTCAGATTCAACTGCCAAATATTCCCCAGCAAATAGTTTGAGATGTTCAATCGGAACGTGAAGATGAATATCGTCTATCGATGCACCTAAACATTTCCCAGCGATGAACCGCACTTTCGTATTCATCCACGTTCCGGCAGATTACTAAACCGTCTAGAAGCAATAAGTTTTCCCAACCCGTCCCAGCAGCGGATTTCGGAAGAAAAGCACAAAAATCCTCGGTTACTCTCTTTAATGTCCTGTTCAGCTCCTGGATTCCCATTTATAATCACCTACAACGTGAGTCTGCGTCAAAACTAATATCCGTTTCAAATGCTTGACGTATTTGCATTTTTCCTCGGATTCCCCTACGAATACTTTATGCTTTGGGTCGAGTTATGACGCAGTCTGACGGTTTACAACTATGAAAATAGGGCTTTAACATCTTCGACCTTTCGCCCGAACCGACCGAAGGGAGCTCACGGCCAAAGGACGTAAACCGAAAACTGCAAACTGCGATGAACCTGCCTGCCGGCAGGCTTGCCGCAAACACTTCGTCAGCCCTATTTTATAGTTGGTGTGTGTGCCCGGCATGGGCAGAACACGTACCGCAAGGTACAGGTTCTTTGAAATTATCTAGAGGGTGCAAGCCTGCTTGCCGCGGGCACAGTCCCTTATGCGCGGGGGTAGCGCTCCGAAGCATTAGCAAGTCGCAAGGTGGTTTGGGGTGACCCATGCACTGAAGGAAGCGAGACTGCAAAGCTCGGTACTGACCCTTCGACAGGCTCAGGATAAACCAAGCAGAAAGTACATAAGAGGCACGGTATCAGGGGTAAGTGAGCACACCTTCACAACGCCCAAAGGATTACAGTTGATACTGTGTAGATGTGCCAGTGATTGAGCGAAACCTGCCTGCCGCAGGCAGGGATAATGCCCTTACCCGGGGAGGCCTTGTCAACCACGAGTTGGTTAAGACAAGGAGTCATCAGAGGTCATATTATAACGGGACATGAGCCGTTCATCCGCCTGAGTTCTCACGGGTTGATGAAGGACCGAACGTTGAGAAGAGTAGAATTCAATTAGGCTACTTCCAATGACCAGTCATTGGAAGTAGCCTAATTGAAAAGTAATGAAAGGCCACTGTCGGTGTAAAGAGCGACTATGGTATCCTCAACGAACCGCTGTATACGAGAACCGTACGTACAGTGGTGTGAGAGCCTAACCCCGTCAGTTACTTACTGGCGGGGCGGGCTACTCGATTGTATGCAGTTTTTATTTTTTCAATTAAAGATTCAATTTGGTCAAGAGGAATTCGAATTGATGAATCTATTTTTCCATTGTCGCTTTCTATTTGAAGGATTCCTTTATTGTCTTCCTCATAGCCAATAAGTTGTGAGCGAAATGAAATGTTTTCAGTACTTATTTTCTTGATTTTGTTCTTAAACAACTTGTAATCAGTGTAATAATAAATGTTCCCATTTTTTATCGTGTAATGTTCTTTTCCAAAAAGGTTCCAAAGTGTGAATCTTAAAATGAATATTCCGATCCATGAGGCAAAAACCAATGCCATGACATATTTGGCGTGAAATTCACCACTTTTTATAATTGAAAAAACCACCCCACATAATGGGCCGAGCAGGGTCAATGCCGACATAAGAATTAAAATTCCACAGAGAATTAAATGAGGTCGTTGAACCTCTAGAATCATTGACTTTTCATCAAATGCTATTTGATTCACCTGTTTTTTCAAATTACATACAACTATTGGATATCAGTTATATAACTGATATCCGACTTTGTAGTATGGATGTTAAGTGCTAGAAGGTAAGCTATTTACGCGAATTAAATCACTAAAACCACTTCAAGTGATTTGGAAATTTTAACCTGCTATAAGCAGGTAGTAATTCTTCTTTCCTCTTTGGGCTAAAATGTATTTGCCCGCAATTAAATGCGATTCATTTATCGCCATTTCAACACCCGTGGCCTTCGTCTTATTGATGGAGACACCGTTACCCTGAATCATCTTTCGTGCTTCTCCTTTTGATGGAAACACATCGGTGGTATCAGACAACAAATCAATGATTGGTATTCCTGCTTTCAACCCTTCAGCAGAAATGTTGAATTGGGGCACGCCATCAAAAACGGCCAACAAGTCTTTCTCAGAAAGCTTACGAAGCGCTTCTTCGGTGCCCTTTCCAAAGAGGATGTCGGTAGCTGCTTTGGCTGCTTCCAAATCTTCCTCAGAATGAACCCGAACGGTAATGTCGTTGGCCAATGCTTTCTGCAAAACGCGTGTGTGAGGTGCAGCTTCTTGCTCGGCTTCTAGCGCTTCTATTTCAGCTTTTGGTAGGAGGGTAAAAATGCGGATGTATCGTTTGGCATCATCATCAGAAGCGTTTAACCAAAACTGGTAGAATTGGTAAGGAGATGTTCGTTCAGCATCCAACCAAACATTGCCTGCTTCCGACTTTCCGAATTTGCCACCATCGGCTTTTGTAATCAATGGTGCCACCAACGCCACGGCTTCGCCTAGCCCCATTCTTCTAATGAGCTCGGTACCTGTTACGATGTTTCCCCACTGGTCGGAACCGCCCATTTGCAACTTGCAGCCTTTCTCTTTTAAAAGGTGCGCAAAGTCAAATCCTTGTACCAATTGGTAACTGAATTCAGTGAATGATATGCCCGTTTCCAATCGGTTTTTTACCGAGTCTTTGGCCATCATGTAATTAACGGTGATGTGCTTTCCGATCTCACGCATGAAATCCAAAAAACCCATGCCTTTGTACCAATCGTAGTTGTTGGCTAGTTCGGCCGCGTTTGCACCGCCCTCAAAATCGAGGAATCGAGATAGCTGCTCACGAACGCCCATTACATTCTTGTTAAGCGTTTCTTCATCCAGCAGGTTTCGCTCTGCAGATTTTCCGGATGGATCACCGATCATGCCGGTTGCGCCACCCACCAAAGCAATTGGTTTGTGCCCTGCTAATTGAAGGTGCTTCAGCAACATGATAGGCACCAACGAACCAATGTGTAACGAGTCTGCCGTAGGGTCAAAGCCTACATAACCAGTCACCATTTCCTTATTTAATAAGTCTTGGGTTCCGGGCATGCTGTCGTGCAGCAAGCCGCGCCATTCTAATTCTGCGACAAGGTCGTGGTTGGGTGTAAAGGCCATCTTATAAATTATAAGCGGCCAAAGGTAAAGTGTTGATCGCGATCATGGTTGGCCAACTAAACTTCTGTTTAATTGCCACTGATAAATTAGTGTTGAACTACAATTTTGGTGGATAGAACCGTCAATTTGGAGCGGAATCGCACCACATACAATCCTGAGGAAAGGTGTGACAATGAAATGGAGTTGTTTCCTGATTGGCCAGATGCCGTCATACAGACCTCCCCCATGGTATTTAACACTTCAAAAGTGCCGGTTGTAGGTAGCCCAAAAACAACCCGAATATTTAAATGGCCATTGGTTGGATTTGGAATTGCAAAAAGTGCCGGTGGATCGAGTGGGTTGGAATAGGCGCAATCAAAATTGATTGCAGTTAAGTTGAATTGTTTTTTTAAGAATTCCGCCATTGCACAGGGTCGATCTCGGATGAATTGACGATGGTATTCTAAGCTCGCTTCCCAGTCCGAACTGTTGGCTGGATTGCTCCATCGGTTGATGTGGTCGGGTACTTCTGGTTCATATTTACTTGCCATTTCATCAAATATTGGAAGTAGCCTTTCAGGCGCAAAAGTGGTCGCTAAATGATGAGTAAATCGGTTTAGCAAAGATTCTCGGAAAAACGAATTTTGCCACAGTTCGTTAAACATCATAGCGGGAATGTCAGCCTCGATTAAGTTTTCAAATGGGTCGGTTAGCGAAGCTGAAAAAGTGGCATCAAGATCATAAACGAGGAACCTCCATTTTGTTCCAATGCCTCTTTCCCTCCAAATCCTAACGTTATTCCAGGGCCAATCAAGGTTTCCGAAATAAAGTTGAAAGATCAAATAGGTGACGTAATTGTCCATGTCAAATTGTTGTTCAACAATTTGAAAATTAACAGGGTTCGATAGGTCGTTCGATTCTACAAAATCGACCAATTCTTTGTAATTATCTGGATTTCCGTCCTCGGTCAGGCTTAAGTTGGAGTAAATGATATCAACACTGTCTGGATTTACCTCGTAGCGTCTTTGCAAAAAGTACTTGTCCTGAGTTTCTTTTAGAGCACTGATACCCCAGTATTCGCCATTCAAGTAAGTTGCAACTGGTCTGCTTTGCTGATTATCCAGTGTACCATCAAGTCCTATAACGTGTTGAATGAAATCATCTCGAAAGAGACAATTTTCTTGATACCAGTAAGTGAAAGACGAACGGAGCACAAAGTTTCTGAAGCCTTTTGTACTTCCAGAAAGAAACATATCGTGCTCAAACGTTGGCTTCTCATATTCGCACCTAGCGTATACACGCAATGATTTCTGTGGGGCGCTACGTGTTTTTTGACCTGAAATGCGCAGCCCCATATT
>JBLFWJ010000187.1:0-6035 GCA_047611425.1 Bacteroidia bacterium
ATGTATTCATCTTCATCAATTTGATAGAGTGCTTTTTGCATCATCTTCTTATCAATTCGGTGAACGGAAAGTCCCGCTCGAATCTTCAGTCTGCCCCAACCCTTCATCCTGAACTTACCTCGCACATAAGCTTCTACAAATCGGCTTTCATTCAGAAAACCGGTTTGGATCAGGTCGACAATTGCGTTTTCAACCTCCTCAGAGTGAGCACCCAAATCGTATAGTTTATTCCTGACCTGTTGATGACTTCGATCTTGATACGCACAGAATTTCTCAACCTTCAACTTGCGTTGAGATGGTGTTAAATCTGAGTTTGGGTTTGAATTCATCGGGTTCCAAATAACCGAATTTTGAGCTGATCGACACAACTTTGGGATGTACATTGAACAGCTACATTTGTTCGCATTCCAAAAAGCCCAAAATGAAATAGCTAATTACCGTTCTTACACTAATCGTGGTACCATTTCTAATGTTCGCCCAAGAGGAGAACATGATGCTTATGCCTTTTAAACCAATGATGGAAGGCGTTTGGAAAGGCGAAGGAAAATGAAAAGATGGTCGTGCTTTTAAGCAGGAAGTAACTTTCGAGTGGGGAATTGGCAAGTAAAACGTGAAAGCATTCACCAAAAGTCTAACAGACTCATTGGGCAATTTTGGAGAATTCTCACAGATGATTCATGCTTGGGATAACACGGATAATAAGATTCGATGTTTCGGTTTCGACATTCATGGAAATATTACCGAAGGCCTTGTTCAAACGAAGAGCAAGCAAATCCGATACATATATGATTACACTATGCCTGACGGAACTAAGCAAACCATTACCGATGCTTGGATTTGGGTTAAAGACGACAAATGCATGTTGAAGGTTGGCGTGGTTGACGGTGAAGAATGGACTGACATTTATGGAGAATTCTACTTCTGGAGGAAAGAAAGTTAATCCATCAATATTGTCACTTTGCCCGTGGTCTTTCTTTTCTCTAGATCATCGTGCGCCTTGCTTGCCGTGCCATTCTTTACGAGAAAAGCGGCTTTCATCATCTCACTCATTCTAATCTATTTAAGTTCTCTCTAATTCTTCCCCAAATTTTTCATGTCCCAATTAAATCCTCCGTCTCGTTCCTCGACACCTCCTTGTCAAGGAGGAACTGGGTCTTTCCCCCTTCACAAAGGGGGTGCCCAACGGGCGGGGGATTTCACCTTTGCCTAAAACCGCACACGTTTAACTAAGTTCAATTCCAACCGGACAATGATCCGATCCATGCACATCATTCAGAATGAAAGCATCTTTGACTTTTGGCATCAACCCTTCCGAAACCAAGAAGTAATCTAAGCGCCAGCCTACGTTATTCTCCCTTGCATTAGCTCGATAACTCCACCAACTGTACTTCACTTCTTCCGGGTAAAACGCACGGAACGAATCAACCAACCCAGCATTGATATATCGATCCATTCCGTCAATCTCATCTTGAGTATAGCCAGGAGTTTTGTTGTAATTCGATTTGTCGTTCTTGATATCGATGGCTCGATGCGCCACATTCATATCACCACAATAGATTACTGGCTTGGTCTTTTCCAGTTCCTTGATGTAAGCAAGCAAGGCCGTATCCCAACTCAATCTGTAAGGTAAACGAATCAGGCCATTGGCCGAATTCGGTACGTAAACGTTCACGAAAAAGAAGTCCTCAAACTCACAAGTGATTGCTCTTCCTGTATTATCATGTTCTGGAATTCCGATGCCGTATTTGACGTTGATCGGTTCGGTTCGAGTAATAACTGCGGTGCCTGAATAGCCTTTCTTTTCTGCCGAAAAAGCATAAATGTGATAATCTTCAATTCCAAAAAGTGCTTCACGAACCTGTTCCGGAGTGGCCTTAGTTTCTTGAAAACCAATTACATCAGCATCCATATCCTGAATCGAATCAAGGAGCCCTTTTTTAACCGAGGCACGAATGCCATTTACATTAAAGGAAATGAGTTTCATATTGATAACGTTTGGATGATTAATGGCCAAATATAGATTGATGTTCCGTCAATCATCCTTGTTGAAAATGATAGCAGCGATCACACCCGGCACCCAGCCTGCGAACCATAATAAGGTGACCAAAAGTATTACGCCACAGCCTTTGTCAAGTACCGATAACGGTGGACAAAGAATCATCAGAAGTACTCGTCCGCAGCCCATCAGTGTGTAGTTGTCATGTCTTCATCAACGCAGATAATGAAGTCTGCGATGCTCTTATTCTCATCCATCAGCTTTGAAACATCGGCCTGTGAAACCGTGGCAATTGTAGTGATTTTCATTTCTGGATCTATCTGTTGTAAGTACCACATGATTCCTTCATAATTGTTTGAATGATACGTTCCGTGATAATGAATGAAGGTATGATCAGACTCCATATTTTCAATAATGAAATGTGCCATTGTTGCATCCTTTATCGCTTGGGCTTTTGGAAAATTCTCGCCTCCGTGTCCTCCCATCATTTCCAACATCGCTTTGTATCCCGGAAGTTCGGAATCGTAAGCCGGTGGCAGCGTAGCAATCCACGACTTTTCTTCAGCACTCAACGTATCCAAGCTTTCAAATCCTCCTCTGTAAACCATTTTGGCATATCTACGAGGAATATTTGTTGCCACAAAATGCAATTCGTTTTCCTTCGCAAAATCAACTAAAGGTTGATAATCTGTCTTGTGATTTACCCAAAGTCTAGCTGTCGAATCCAACCCATCTTCATCAATTGTTCCGTCTAAATATTGGTTCAGTTCATCCTGATTATCGGCCTCAATCATCTCTGCCCCAAGCACAAGCTTATTGTTCTTCAGCATAGAATTTGTCAATTCCAGTTGCAGCCAATGAGAGATCGGGTTGTCGTGCAATTCTCCAAATAGAATAACCTCGTTCGAATCCGAAGCTTTAAGCATCTTTTCAAAAGAGGACTTTTTACCGTTGGATGAAAAGATTTTATACCCCTCAACTTTTTGTGCCCAACTGGTTATCGACCAAATCGACAAGATCAGAATGAATGCCTTTTTCATATTGGCGAAAATAGTAGGTTCAAATTCGTCTTTGAACACTCATTTTAAGCCAACGTCTGCAACGTAAATTCGCAGCAAACCAGAGTTTGATGTTTAAGACCCCTACCTTATTATCCGTTGCAATTCTATTAACTGTGTCAGCATTTGGCCAATCCGAGCCAGATTGGTTCGTATTGATGAACAGCAACAACCCTAACTTCTTTGAAGTCGAGGATGCTTATCGCACCTACTATGAAGCAAACGAATTCAAGAAAGATCGGTTCACCCAAGATCACAAACGATGGGTGCGTGAGATTGAACGTTTCGTTCAGGCGGATGGTTCAATAGAACTTTCACGAGACACTTATGCGGAAAAACTGGAGCGATTTCAAGCAACAAGATTCGAAAATAGAGGGGGCCCACAATGGCAACCCATTGGCCCATTCAATGTCGATACGGACGCTGCTGGGAATTCCTACGCGCCTGGGTTTACACGATTCAATACAGTTGAGCAAGATCCGGTAAACCCGCAAATCATATATGGAGGAACCGCCACAACCGGCCTTTGGAAAAGCACAAACAAGGGCGATGACTGGGATTGCATCACGTATGATATGCCTTTGACAAGCATTCTGTCGATTTGTATTAGCCATGCTGATAATGACAACATCTGGTTCGGATCAGGAAATACGATTTTCAAGAGTACGGATGGCGGCCAAAACTTCACCCCAACCACGGTTAGTGGCGGTGATCCTGGAAACGATATCTGGGAGATCAAAATGCACCCTGTCAACTCCAACATTCTTTTGGCGGCTTGCAGCGATGGTTGGCTAAGAAGTACAGATGGCGGTTCAACTTGGGTTGAGCTTATTGACGGCTACTTCTACGAGATTGATTTTCACCCAACAAATCCATCCATCGTTTATGCCATCAATAGAGATGGAGACAAGAACTTCCTGTTCCGAAGCACAGATGCTGGACAAACATTTACCACCATTACCAACGGAACTCCAAATCCTGACACGAACAACGGTGAACACAACCGAAGAAGTGAACTAGCCGTAACGCCAGCCGCACCGAACAACGTTTATTGGTTGGCTCCCGGAGCTGCAGATGGCGGAGCGGGTCTTTATGGATTTTATGTTTCTGAAGATTCAGGTTTGAGTTTCGAATTCAGATGTTGTGGAACTGGGCCTGGAGGAACAGCTGACGCAGCAACGAATCCGAATATCATGGACTGGGCCGCTGATGGTTCAGATGATGGCGGACAATACTATTACGACCTTGGGTTAGCTGTTTCCGCTACCGATCCCGACCGCATTTACACGGCTGGAATCAACATTTGGGTAAGCACCGATGCAGGATACAATTTCACCAACAATCATCATTGGACTTGGGGAGACGGAATCGGATATGTTCATGCTGATGTGCATGATGTGAAAGTTTACGGAGATGACATTTGGGTCGTTTCAGATGGCGGAATTTTTCATTCTACGGATGATGGTGTGAATTTTACGGACAAAACCAGAGACATTCATGGAACAGAAATATGGGGCTGGGGCGCTGGCTTTCGTGAGGGATACGTTCAGGCTTGTGGCACTTACCACAACGGCACACTCCTATTAAATAATGATGTTTGGGACGGCTGGCTGCACGTTTGGGGCGGTGATCAGTACGATGGGTTTGTCAACCCAGTTGAACGGAATATGGTTTACGCAGACTGGGCAGGAATGAGCAAGATCATCTTGCCAACCGATGATCAAACAGCACCAACTGGAGGCAGTTTCAACATTGGAGTAAACAACTTTTCTTACCACGATTTCCACCCAAATAACCCGTACGGGATCTTTGTTCCTGAAGGAAATTCGGTGCATTTGACAATGGACAATGGCAGTTCATGGACCGAAATCCATGACTTTGGTGAAGAAGTTAGAAGTATTCGTGTGGCGCCTTCCGACCCGAATACACTTTACGTGGCCAGCAAAATAGGCTACTGGGATGATGCCAGAATGTGGCGTTCTGTTGATGCCGGTTTTACTTGGACAGAGATTTCACCAAATGGAACGTTGACGGGTGGACACGCTTGGAGAGGATTCGACATTACCGTTGATGGACAGAATCCGCAAACCCTTTGGGCAAGTATTGCCGGAACCCATCAAGGAAATAATGTACTTAGATCTGATAATGGCGGTACATCCTGGGCTGATATTTCCGATAATCTTCCAGAAACTGAAGTGCAGGATATCGTCCATCATGTGGGCACAGATGGCGGAATTTACATCGGCACATCCGGAGCAGTTTACTACCGAAACAATTCCATGAGCCAATGGATGAGTTATTCAAATAACCTTCCACAGGCTTACACCCGTACGCTTCAGGTCTGGTACAACGGAGGAAAGCTATTCAATGCAACGGATGGTCGAGGTGTATTCGAGGTTGATTTATTTGAGCAACCCGCTCCTGTAGCCAATTTTGGAAACGACCGACAAACAGTAGATTGCTTAGATCAGACAGTTCGATTCTTCGACCTCAGTTATATGGACACAACCAATGCAACTTACAATTGGTCGTTTCCTGGCGGATCGCCAACTTCTAGTACTGATCGGGATCCTGTTGTCAATTACCCAAATACTGGTGTTTATGAAGCAACTTTGACCGTCACCAATGATTTTGGAACGGATTCGCGAACCATAACCGCAGTTGTGGAGCACGTGGCTGAGTTGGCACAAACACCCGTTAACGAGGATTTTGAAACTGGCGCACTTCCTCAATATTGGAGTGTAGAAAACTCAGATGAAAGTTACACTTGGAGCATCATCGAATTGGACACAGGCGCTAATTGCCAAGCGACCACGGCATACTACATCGCGCATTACGACTACAATAATCCACCAGCTGAAGATTATTTGTATTCTCAATTGATTGATTTAGAGTTCATTCAAGATGCCGAATTGACCTTCGATTACGCCTACGCTCGTTGGGGAGGTGCCAATCAAGATGGATTTAGAGTTGAAGTTTCC
>JBLFWJ010000188.1:0-5980 GCA_047611425.1 Bacteroidia bacterium
TGCCATCACCCTCTTCATGAAAACTGATAATGGGAACATCATTCTGAATCATCCAAGTTGTATCACCAATGGCACCACTGTAACTGAAAACACCATTTACTTCAGAACTAAAGCCAAGTGGGCCTGTATTTCCTTCAAGACCTCCCAACCCAGCAGTATCGTTAACTAGATAAGCTGGAATCTCGGTGGCTATATCATCCAAATAAGCAGCGTGAATTGCAGAGATCGCTCCTGCAGAAACTCCACCCACAAAGATCATGTCGGGATTAATTCCATAAGGATTTCCATCATCCGCTACAGTCTTTCTCAAGTATCTCACACAACCTTTCATATCATGTGCTCCTCTTAAAACGGCCAAGGTGGTAGAAATCTCATCAGGAATAAAAAAGCCCACTCTGTAATCTGGTGCCACAGCTACATATCCTAAGCTGGCGAATTCTCTACAAAGGAATTCTACTTGGCCTCGCGAACCTCCAATGAAGGAACCTCCAAATGCAACAATCACAACTGGACGGTCCGTAGTCTGATCGCCTTCTGGCTCGTAAACATCCATCTTAAGAGACTGTGGTGACCCTTGGGTAGAACCGAAAGGGGGAACAGATTCGTTTATACCAAATTCGACATCGGTAGTAGCCGTGGATCCTGGAAAATAGTTGAAATTCCGGTACCGATCATCGGTGCATTGTGCCGATACGGAAACGTAAAAAAATGTGGCCAAGGCCAAAAGGGAAAAGCGCTTCATTATTGAATAGGTTGGATTATTAATTGGACCGCTAAGATATGCTTAAAGAACCACGTTTTGCTTCCATCTACTTCGTCAGTTTGTAGGCTAGGTCCGATAGCGTAACTTTATCCACCCAACCCAAAAAGGATTGATTTGGTCTAACGCATCAGAGCCTGTTGACCTTTAAATTCCCCGCATTCAAATGGAAGAAACTCTGACACCACCTAAATCGTCAAATGCTATCAGTCGATATTCCGCTTTGGTGGAGAATCAGCGAATGTTCTTTAAAACTGGCAAGACTAAATCCTTGTCATTTAGAAAAGAGCAATTAAAAAACCTAAAGGATGGGCTGAAGAAGTATGAGTCGAAGTTTGTTCAGGCGCTATATGAAGACTTGCATAAACCCGAGATGGAGGCTTACGCTACGGAGTTGGATGTTTCCGTAGAGGAAATTAACCACGTGATTGAGAATTTGGGTTCTTGGATGGAACCAGAACCAGTCGCAACTCCGTTGTTTTTCCAACCAGGACGGTCAATGACTATTTATGAACCTCATGGGGTTTCGGTAATAATTGGCCCTTGGAATTACCCTGTAAAGAATTTGATTGGTCCTCTGATTGGGGCATTGTGTGCAGGAAACACTGCGGTAATCAAACCGTCTGAAATATCACCAGCTACGAGTAAAGTTATGAGTAACATGCTTGCAGACATTTACCCGCCTGAGTATGTGACGTGTGTTGAAGGAGGCGTGCCTGAAACAACCGAGTTACTTAAGGAACGATTTGACTATTTAATATTTACCGGTGGAACCGAAATCGGTAGAATCATCTACCAGGCGGCAGCAAAGCACCTTACGCCTGTTACCTTAGAATTAGGTGGAAAAAGCCCAACGGTTGTGGACGAAAAGGTCAATTTGAAGATTGCGGTCAAAAGAATTGTTTGGGCGAAATTCTTGAATACTGGTCAGACTTGTATTGCACCAGATCACATCTATGTTCACAATTCTAGAAAAGCGGAATTCTTAACTCTAGCCAAAAAATACATTGGTGAATTTTGGGCCGATGGAGAGGATTCAAGAGATTTAGGACGGATTATTTCTGACCGCCACTTTGAACGCATTTCTAAAATGATTACTGGTGATGTAGTTATTGGAGGTGACGTAAATGCAGCAAGCAAATACATTTCACCTACGGTGATTGACAATGTCACGCCTGACCATCCTGCTATGCAGGAAGAGATATTTGGCCCAATAATGCCGGTCATTGGTTTTGATTCAATCGATGAGGTTATTGGCAATATCAGCGATGGAGAAAAGCCATTGGCTCTTTATGTATTCTCAAATTCTAAAAAAAACAAAAAGCGATTCGTGAATGAGACATCATCTGGTGTGGTTCTATTCAACGACCTGATTGTTCATGCTGGCCATGCCGGATTACCGTTTGGAGGAGTAGGGAACAGCGGAATCGGAGCTTACAATGGAAAGATCGGTTTTGAAACCTTCTCCCATAAAAAGCCAGTCATGTATCGGTCAACCCTCGGAGATGTTGCTCAGAAATACCCTCCTTATACTAAAGGGAAGGTGGGCTTTATTAGGTTTGCTATTAAGTGGCTTTTAGGATAGACGCTCTGTAATTCACCAATTCAAATACTGCGATTTCGAGAATTAGTGCCGATAAGCCTTAACCGTATCAACAAACAACTTGGCTTTTTCAGGATCCATATCAGGATAAATTCCGTGTCCAAGATTGGCTATATACCTATCAGGACCAAAAGCCTTCAGCATTTTTTCAGTTTCCATTACAATCGACTCGTCATCTGCATAAAGCACACAAGGATCAATATTGCCCTGTAACGTTTTTTCGGCTCCAACCAGATTTCGACTCTCCTTCGGATCCATGTTCCAATCCAATCCTATTGTTTCACAATTCAACAATTTCAAGTCGCTTCGAACTCCATATGCTCCTTTTGCAAAAACAGTTATCGGCACTTCATCTATAGCATTACAAATCATTGAAATGTATGGAAGTGCAAATTCTCGATACTGTTCAGTACTCAAAATTCCAGCCCAGCTGTCAAATACTTGCACTAAATCTGCCCCTGCTTCAATCTGGCCCTTCAAGTAATTAATCGTACTCAATGCAATCTTTTCCAATAGAATGTGCGACTCTTTTGGCTGGGTGTAGAGAAACTTCTTGGCTTTGGCAAAAGTCTTTGATCCAGACCCTTCTATCATGTAACTAAAAATAGTCCAAGGCGCCCCAGCAAAACCAATAATTGGTACACGCCCATTCAGTTCTTTTTTGGTGAGACTGATTGCATCAATTGTATAACGAACATCGTCAGCTTCTGCCACCTTTAGTTTTTCAATGTCTGAAAGTGTCGAAATGGTATTCTCGAACCAAGGACCTTGCTTTTCCACCATTTGATATGGAAGACCCATTGCCTCAGGTATTACCAGAATATCTGAAAAGATAATCGCTGCATCTACACCGAAATGATCTACCGGTTGAATGGTAACTTCGCTTGCGAATTCAGGTGATTCCACCAACTCTTTAAATCCGCCCATCTTCGACCTCACTTCCCGATATTGAGGTAAGATTCTTCCAGCTTGACGCATCATCCAAACTGGGGTGCGTTCAACTTTT
Organism: Bacteroidia bacterium; assembly: GCA_047611425.1. Classification (GTDB taxonomy): domain Bacteria; phylum Bacteroidota; class Bacteroidia; order UBA10329; family UBA10329; genus JBLFWJ01. The sequence goes on from JBLFWJ010000188.1 coordinate 3,370, forward strand.
TCTCCTCGCGCAGCACGAAGTAACAGGTCATTTTTAAGCATACCACAAAGGTAATTTTGTACTTGAAATTGCAGTCAAGATCTCAGACTGAGGCAACCTTAATGAACAGACATTGTTGCAGGAATGTCTTCTCTACCCAATGCCCGCAACATTCTACCATGGCCTAGAACAGCTTGGGTAAATGTTGGAATGCACCGATATGGCACATCAAACTCTTCAGCTGTTTGACGCACTATTGGCGCCAACTTTGGGTAATGAACGTGGCTCACCCGTGGAAAAAGATGGTGCACCACTTGATAGTTCAATCCCCCCACGTACCAAGATAAAAGTTTATTGTTTGGAGCAAAATCAGTTGTTGTTTTAAGTTGGTGAATGGCCCATTCATCATTCATCAATCCTTCTTCATCAGGCATAGTAAATTCACATACTTCCATAATGTGGGCAGCCTGAAAAACCATCCCAAGTATAAGCCCACCAATAAAATGCATCATAAAAAAGCAGCCCAACGTACCGTACCAAGGAATGGGTAAAAGATATATTGGAAGTGCTAGTGTGAATGCCAAATACAAAGCCTTCAAAACAATAATTCTTGCAATTACAGCCCCAAACCCTTTGCTAAACTTAGTAGACATTCCAGAATTCTTATAGTCCACAAGCTGCTTAAAGTCTTTCATCAACACCCAACTAACGGTCATCAACCCGTAAAAGAACCAAGCGTAGTAGTGTTGATACTTATGTATGCTTCTCCTTTTAGCAAAAGGGGAGAATCGCAGCATAGGAAAAGTTGTAATGTCCGCATCAACTCCTTCAATATTTGTAAAAGTATGGTGAAGGATATTGTGCTGAATCTTCCAGTTTTCAGCGCTCCCTCCAACAAGATTTAAGAAATATCCGACAAGGTCATTTACCGTTGAGTTGGTTGAGTATGATCCGTGATTAGCATCGTGCATAACGGACATGCCAATTCCTGCAATACCTACACCCATTACAGCCCAAGAAAGCGCTATTGCCCATGGTTGCACCGTCACACCCACCAACATGAGAAACATAGGTACCAAGTAAATCCCAACAATCACGATGGTTTTGATAACCATTCGATAATCTCCCACTTTCTTAACCTCGTTCTCTTTAAAGTACTCGTTCACCCTAGCGTTCACCGCTTTAGCGAAACCAGATTTTCCGCCATGCGGAAATTTTACTCTTTGAGTCAGATCTGCTGCCATGAGCGAATTGTAATGGGCAATAATTGTTGTCCGTAAAGGTCGGGTTTTCTTTGGTCAAAGGATACCGGCACCCTAATCTTTTTCATGATAGTTGTCATTCCATGTCGAGTCACGTAAGTCTACCAATAATTAATAATGATAGTCCGTAAAGCTGCCACTAAGCTCTATTCGTTAGAAAAATGAAAAATAAACTCGTTCTAAATTCAAATAGTGAGACGCTTCCTTCGTCAGCGAAGCAAGCAGCAAGGTTCGAGATCTTCGTTTGTTTCCCTGAGGAACGAAGGGTCTCCTTTCTGAATCAAAAGGTTACGGCAGCACTAAATTTCTTATGCTGGCAAGTTTACTGACTATCATTTAATTAATTCTGCTACCCATTTGGTTCTTACGAGTTCCTAATGGCAAAACGCAATACTTAGGATGCAAGACCACTCCCTACCTTTACCGGGGAAAGGGCGCAATCCTTAGACCTGACTATGAGAATTAAAATCGAAAAAAGACGACAAAAAAAAGACGGCCGAAGCCGTCTTTAATTCTCTAATTAAATATTTTCAATTACTCGCAAGAGCAGGCGTTTGTTGTAGTCTCAGTTCTTGTACCAATTTTGGTTTCTGCGCCAGTAATTGGATCAAAACTATTGATATCAGTTACGTTAGTCATAGTTGGATTTGACTCCCAAAACTCAAGATCATTTGCTGCGTTATCAAAGTCGCTACATGCAGTAAACGTTCTAGAGCTATTGTCAGTATCAGCAGTGCTAACACCGCTAAGAAGCACGTTCGTTTCCGTTTGTGCTGTTGCACAACTACAAAGTTTTTAGCAACTTGTTGCAGAGAACAATCCTGCAATTACAAAAAGAGAAGCTAATTTTTTAAAAAAATGTTTTAAAGGTTTGGGTTAGTTTTTACAACCGCAATGATACGAACAGTTTTAACACACTACACTTTTAGCAGTTGTTCAGTTCCTTATTTTCATCATTCTAACTCAAACTTGACGTACGGCTTCTGATTTAATCATGGTTAATTCACAACCGCATTGAACCACTCAATCTGTAGTTCGTTGACTTATTTGTACACAAGAATAAACTCAAGTGCGATAATTAACCTCAAAATGGAAAGTGTTCAAGGTCATAGAATCCATCAATATTTACTTTAACTGCGCAAGTGCATCTTGCTTAAGTTGGTGTCTCAAAAAAGCCCGAGTGGTTAGCTCGGGCTTTCTTCACAATTATCTCGATGGTTTATGCAAGTACCAAATTCTTGGTAGAAGGCTTGAATTTAGTGAGCACAATCCCCTCAACAGCAGCTTCGTACTCTTTCATCGTTGGAGTTCTACCTAAAAAAGTAGACAACACTACAACTGGTGTTGATGACAATAAAGATTCGCCTTTT
>JBLFWJ010000189.1:0-5907 GCA_047611425.1 Bacteroidia bacterium
CAGATGATGCAGCTCCAGCACTTCCTATTCTAATCACACTTCCGTCATTGTCTAAAAGCGAGGATGCCACCCAACTACTCCCGTCATGTCGTAATGTTTGATCTGAAGAACCTGACACAAGCGGCCCTGTAGGCCCTTGTGGACCCGCTGGCCCGCCTGCTCCGTCAGAACCGTTTGTTCCGTTTGAACCATCCGCGCCATCTGTACCAGAAGGTCCAGTTGGACCGGTCGCTCCACCACCACCTGTAGCCCAAAGAAGTTCTCCTCCTACATCAATGCTAAGTACCTGTCCTGCGCTTCCTGTCGATTGAGTCCAATCCTCAATGTACAATGGAATCAATTTTCCAGTGATTACGCTATCCTCAAAGTAACCGGCTCCAGCAACATGCAAATCAGAGAGTGGCTCCGTTGTGCCAATACCAACTCTTGCGTTGTTTCCAAGTACAACGGAGTTGCTTGCCCCTACTGTAGCGCCAGCTCCAATTGCCGTGGCATTGGTAAGGGTTCCGATGGTAACGTCTGCATTCTTACCAATCAAGGTGTTTGACGATCCAGTTGTAATAGCAGTTCCAGCTTTGTCACCAATAACCGTGTTCTCGCTTCCTTCTGCACTTATTCCAGCTTCGCGACCAATGAGAACGTTTTGATTTCCAAGGTTGTTCTTTCCTGCTTCTTTACCAATGATAGTATTACTGTTAGCACCGGTCATATTCTGCCCAGCTTTAAAACCAATAATCGTGTTGAATTGTCCAGCATCCACTAATTCACCTGCCTTGAATCCGATTGCTGCATTGTATGAACCTGTAGTAAGATTAGCTCCAGTTCCATCCCCAATGAACATATTCTTCAATCCTGCTGTGCTGAACACTTGATTTCCACCAATACTGATTCCGGTAGATAGATTAAGACCCCCGTCAACGTCAAGTTTAAACCCAGGTGAAACCACCCCGATTCCGACATTACTACCAGTGTCATACACTTGTGCCATGGCGCTGCAAGCCACAAGGCTCAAGGCCGACACCCCTAAAACTTTTAGTACTGTTTTTTTCATAATTATTGTTTTTGGTTTGTTGATAATGTAATGATAAGAATTCAAATATGGTTACGCGCTACCTCAATAATGAACAAAATAAATCGAGTTTCTTTTACCTTGAACATCAAGAATAGGAGCCTAATTCACTCAACCAATTCACTGTAACCCCCTGATAAAAACAATTATTTGCGTTTCACGAAAACTGAGTTTTTTATAATCCGAACAAAACCAATCTGACCGAAATATTACATTTTCAGGCTTTAAAATGTTGTAATACGTCAATAAAAAAGGGTGTGCTCTACGAGCACACCCTTTTCAATAATTCATTGGTCTAATCAAATCGTCATGATATCCTGTTCCTTCACAACCAGTTGAGCATCTACCTTTTCGGTATATGCATGAGTGAATTCTTGAACAACTGACTCAGCATCCTTTGTGTTGTCTTCTGAAAGTCCGTCTTTTTTCATGCCTTTAATGTGGTCATTGGCATCTTTTCTACCATTTCGGATTGAAACTTTGGCCTGTTCAGCCACACCCCTTGTCATTTTTACCAGATCCTTTCTCCGTTCTTCAGTCAAAGCGGGAATGCTGATTCTTACCGTATGCCCGTCATTTTGTGGGTTAAAACCAAGATTGGCTCGTTGGATTGCTTTTTCAATCTCTTCAATCATAGACTTTTCAAACGGTTGAATTTGAAGCGTCTTTGGATCTGGTGTACTAACGTTAGATACGTTCTTCAAGGGTGTCTGTGAGCCATAATAGTCCACCATGATTCCTTCCAACATGCTTGGATTAGCTTTCCCAGCTCGAATTTTTCGAAGTTCCTTTTCAAGCCGTTCCATAGCTTGATCCATTTTCTCTTTGGCTTCTTCGTAAACCATTTCTAACTCTTCATCCATCTTAACGAAATTTAAAGTGGGCCTAATTTACTTATAGGAGTGGATCAATGATTAAGCGTGAACTAAAGTTCCAATCTCTTCTCCTTGAAGAACTCTTTTAAGGTTTCCTCCAGAGTCCATGTCGAAAACAACAATTGGAAGATTATTCTCATTACAAAGTGTGAAGGCGGTAAGATCCATCACATTTAACCCTTTCTCGTAAACCTCACTAAAGGTGATTTTATCAAACTTTGTTGCGGTGCTATCTTTCTCTGGATCTGCAGTGTAAATACCATCCACCCTGGTTCCTTTTAATATGGCATCAGCTTCAACTTCTATTGCCCGAAGAGAGGCTGCCGAATCGGTAGTGAAGTACGGGTTACCTGTACCTGCACCAAAAATCACTACTCTTCCTTTTTGTAGATGTCGTAAAGCTTTTCTTCTGATAAAAGGTTCTGCAATCTCGTCCATTTTTATGGCCGACATCAATCTCGTTTGTAGGCCATGACTCTCCAGTGCAGCTTGTAAAGCCATACTGTTGATCATCGTGGCAAGCATTCCCATATAATCGCCTTGGACTCTATCCATCCCTCCTTCGGATGCCTGTATACCTCTAAAGATATTTCCACCTCCTATCACAATAGCAACCTCAACACCGGAATCAACTGCGTCTTTTATCTCAGTAGCGTAAATATCTAAGCGGTCATTGTCAATGCCGAACTGCTTGTTTCCCATTAGCGATTCACCGCTCAATTTCAATAGTATCCTTTTGTATTTCATGGCTTATTATTGGGCATAAAAAAAGAGGACAATGTCCTCTTTTAAAATCAATTAGTTAGAAAGCGATACCCGCTTATAGGCGACAACCGTCAAATCTGGATCTTGTGATTGAAGATATTTTTCAATGCTCATTTTGTTGTCCTTAACAAATGCCTGCTCGAGAAGCGTGTTCTCTTTGTAGAATTTGTTCAATCGTCCAACTGCAATCTTATCAGCCATTTCTTCTGGCTTACCTTCTTTGATTGCTTGGGCCTTACCGATCTCAATCTCCTTAGCTACCGTCTCTGCATCAACACCATCTCTATTCAAAGCGATAGGTGCCATAGCTGCAACCTGCATGGCCACATCTCGTGCTGAGTCTTCATGACCTGCTTTTGTTAAAGCGACAACAGAGGCAATCATGTTTCCTGGATGATTATAAGCAACTACTGTTTCACCAGTAACGACCGTATAAGCACTAAGTTCAACCTTCTCTCCTGTTTTGCCAGTAGTTTCAGTTACTACATCAGCAACGCTCATTCCGTTAAGGTCTAAAGCAAGAAGCTCTTCTAACGTAGCTGGGTTCTTCTCTACTGCAAGGTCAAGAATGCTCTTCGTAGTAGCGGTGAAATCACCATTCTTAGCTACAAAGTCAGTCTCACAATTAAGTGCGATAACTACCGCTCTCTTGTTATCAGGAGCAACAACTGCCAAAGCCATTCCTTCAGATGCATCTCGATCCGAACGCTTAGCTGCTACTTTTTGTCCTTTCTTACGAAGGATTTCTACTGCTTTTTGTGAATCACCATTGGCCTCAACCAAAGCGTTTTTACAATCCATCATTCCAGCACCCGTTTGCTTACGCAGGGTGTTTACTTCGGAAGCTGTGATTTTTACCGTTTCCATTAGTCTTTAATTATAGATGTGTGATTATTTCAGCTTTCAGCTGAACCTTCCTCTGCTGGAGCTTCTTCAGCAACAACTGCCTCCTCTTTTGGAGCAGGCTTGTCCTTAGATGCTTTTCTTTCAGATAGACCTTCTGCAACGGCATCAGCCATTGCGTTAACAATAATCTCGATAGCTGCTGTTGCATCGTCATTACCAGGAATGGCGAAGTCAACTGCTGTAGGATCAGAGTTAGTATCGGTGATAGCGAAAGTTGGAATGTTCAATCTTTTAGCTTCAGCCAAAGCGATGTGCTCTCTCATTGTGTCAACAATGAAAATTGCAGATGGCAATCTTGTAAGATCAGCAACCGATCCAAGATCACGCTGAAGTTTAGCTCGCTGACGAGTCATCATCAACCGCTCACGCTTAGACATAGTAGCAAATGTTCCATCCACTTCCATCTTGTCGATATCGTCCATCTTACGGATGGCTTTACGGATGGTAGCAAAGTTGGTCAACATACCACCTGGCCATCTTTCGGTCACGTAAGGCATGTTTACTCTTTGTGCAGCATTGGCGATAATCTCCTGACCTTGCTTCTTTGTAGAAACAAAAAGGATTTTACGACCTGAAGCAGCCATCTGCTTAATAGCAGCTGCAGCCTCGTCCAATTTGGCTAACGACTTATTAAGGTCGATAATGTGAATTCCGTTACGCTCCATAAAGATGTACGGAGACATTTTAGGATTCCACTTTCTTCTCAAGTGTCCAAAATGAACACCTGAATCCAATAATTCCTTAACTGTAGGTAATGACATTCGTCTAATAATATAAGTTGCTGTTCGCGTTGATTAACGCTTGCTGAACTGAAATTGCTTTCTTGCTTTCTTCTGACCGAACTTCTTACGTTCCACCATTCTTGGGTCACGTGTCATCAATCCGGCTTGACGAAGTGGAGATTTGTTCTCCGCATCTTCCTTAACCAAGGCTCTAGCAACGGCCAATCTAACTGCCTCTGCTTGACCAGTGATACCACCACCGGAAACATTCACCTTAAGGTCATACTGGCCCGAAAGCTCTAGCACGTCCATTGGCTGTGTAACCTTGTTTTGAAGTACTCCTGTTGGGAAGTAATCTTTGTAGTCTCTCTTGTTAACAAGGATACTTCCCTTGCCTTTCTTAATGTAAAGTCGAGCAACGCTCTTCTTTCTTCTACCTAGTGTATTAATCGTCTCCATAAGGGAATGTTACTTGATGGTATTAAGATCCAATGTCTTTGGTTTTTGAGCCTCATGCGGATGCTCAGTACCAATGTACGGGTGTAAATTCTTCTGTAAAGCACGACCCAGTTTGTTCTTAGGAAGCATGCCTTTAACAGCATTCTCCAAAATGAACATTGGCTTCTTTGCACGTGCTTGTGCCACAGTAGTTGTTCTCTGTCCGCCTGGATATCCAGTGTGACGTAGATAAACTTTCGTGTCTTCTTTCAATCCTGAAAGCACAACCTTATCGGCATTAAGCACGATCACGTTATCCCCACAATCTACGTGTGGCGTGAAATTTGGCTTATACTTTCCACGGATCAACTTGGCTACTTTCGAAGCCAGTCTTCCAAGGGTTTGTCCCTCTGCATCTACCACTAGCCACTCCTTATTCACAGTGGCCTTGTTGGCTGATATCGTCTTATAACTTGGTGCTTTCACAACAGTCGCTTTTAATGTATCCCAATTGCGGTAATTTCCTCCTCAATTTTTGGGGCTGCGAAGATAGAAATGATTTTTCGGACAGACAATAGCCTTTGATCAATTGATTACACTGAGTTCCCGCCCAACTTGTTCAAAGGCGTCCAACGCCTTGTCAAGATGAGTCGTAGTGTGCGCTGCAGAGATTTGAACCCTTATTCTGGCCTGCCCTTTTCCTACCACAGGATAAAAGAATCCGATGGCATAAATGCCTCTTTCGAGCAGTGCATCGGCAAATTTCTGCGCCAACTTAGCGTCATAAAGCATGATCGGAACGATCGGACTGTCACCTTCTTTGATATCAAAACCGGCTTTTTTGATCCCCGCTTTGAAATACTTGGTGTTTTCTTCAAGCTTATCACGCAATTCCGTTGTGTCACTTAGTAAGTCAAAAACTGCAGAGGCCGCCCCAACTATGGATGGCGCCAAAGAATTCGAGAACAAATAAGGACGAGAACGTTGTCGCAGCATATCAATGACTTCCTTCTTACCAGAAGTGAAACCTCCTAGCGCGCCTCCTAGTCCCTTTCCTAATGTGCTGGTAATGATGTCCACCCTGCCCATTACATTATTGTATTCGTGTGATCCACGGCCGGTCTTTCCGATG
>JBLFWJ010000190.1:0-5881 GCA_047611425.1 Bacteroidia bacterium
GGTTGGGATCAAAATGATTGGGAAGCAAAAGACTATCCGACCAAGAAAGAACTCGATGCTCTTTTTCCAGACCAACCTGTAGCGTTGACTAGAATTGATGGGCACGCAGTAATCGCAAACACCGCGGCATTGAAGATTGCTGGGTTTACAAACACAACGCTGATTGATGGTGGGGAACTAATAGTTTTTGAAGGTGAATTAACTGGTGTTCTGGTTGACAATGCGACCGACTCACTTAAAAGAATGATTCCTGAGCCATCCGAACAAGAACAGAAAGCAGGAATGCTGAAAGCACAGGAGAATTGCTTTGCTGTTGGGCTGACAAGTGTAGGAGATGCTGGATTGAAATGGAAAACCATCAAACTCATCGATTCAATTCAGAAAAGTGAAGAATTGAAAATGAGGGTTTACGCCATGGTCGAAAGTGCTACAGAAGACCTGGATACAATTCTACCAAATGGCCCATTGGTGACGGATCGATTGTCGGCCCGTTCTGTAAAAATATATGCAGATGGGGCGCTGGGCTCAAGGGGAGCCTTGCTGTTAGAGGATTATACCGATCGGGCAGGTCACAAAGGACTTCTTCTTCACCCTGAAGATGAGCTCTCGTCTATCATGGCGCTTGCGTATGAAAACGGGTTTCAAGTTTGCAGTCACGGCATTGGTGATGGCGCAGTTCGAACAATCTTAAGCCTTTATCGACCTTTTCTGAAAGGTGAAAATGACCTTCGTTGGAGAATTGAACATTCTCAAGTTGTTCATCCCGATGATCAAAAATCTATGGCGGAATTAAACGTGGTTCCTTCTGTTCAGCCAACACATGCAACTTCTGACATGTATTGGGCAAAAGAACGTTTGGGACCCGATCGGATCAAATATGCATACGCCTATAACGACTTGTTAAAAGTGAACGGCTGGATTCCGAATGGAAGCGACTTTCCAATTGAGAGCATCAACCCAATATTTGGGTTTTATGCTGCGGTTACAAGGCAAGACCAAAAGGGCTGGCCAGAGGGCGGGTTTCAAATGGAGAACGCGCTTTCACGGGAACATGCGCTTCGAGCAATGACGATTTGGGCAGCAAAGTCTCAATTTCAAGAGAATGAAATAGGAAGCCTGGAGGTTGGGAAAAAGGCAGATTTAGTAGTCTTGGACAATGATCTTCTAAATGATGAGTCTACCAATCTTTTCGGTACTAAAATTCTAATAACGATGATAAATGGTGAGGTCGTCTATGAAATTGAAACACCAGAATCTGCACCATGATACATTTGTTCATCACATACGTCCAAAAAAATCGTTTACTTGGACCCTCGTTGATTAAATGAAACCACAGCAGGCCATAGATCACATTTTAAACCGGCTGGAAAAGGAACTTCCAGACAACCTGTACTATCATGGGCACCACCATACGGTTGACGTAATGGCGTCCGTGAAAGTGATAGCTGCGTCTGAAAACGTGTCTCATGATGAATTAGATTTATTGACGGTTGCTACGGCCTACCATGACTGTGGTTTTCTAAATCAATACAAGAATCACGAAGAGGAGAGTTGCAAAATTGTTCGAAATGCCCTTCCTCAGTTTGATTACGAAGAAACTGCAATAGATAGGATTTGCGATATGATTATGGCAACTAAAGTCCCTCAGGATCCTCATGATAAATTAGCAGAGATACTATGCGATGCGGACCTTGATTACCTAGGCACTGATTGTTTCAAGCGAATTGGTGACGAGCTTTATGACGAGCTCACTTCCATAAACGCTATTAACGGTCGGGAAGTGTGGAATCAGATTCAATTAAAATTCCTCAATGCGCATCATTATTACACGCGCTTTGGAAAAGAGCACAGACAGCCTACCAAAGAATTACACATAGCGGAATTGAAAGTTACGTTAGGTCTTTCTGAATAACCTGAGTAACCAGATCAAAACCTATTTTTGTTCCCTTCAAAAAAGCAGTTTAGCACATGTCAAAGACGAAAGAACCCATCATTCTCGTACCTACTGATTTTACAGAGGAGGCGGAAAATGCCGTGGCTCATGCAGCCAAAATCGCAAAAGCGGGTGGCGATGAAGTAAGGTTGATTCACATCGTAAATAATGACACAAAATCGAAGTTGAAAAAGGCCAAAGAGTCTTTAGATGATCTTCGAGATCGGATGCAAAAAATGGCCGATGCCATCACTGCAGAACACGGAATTAAGGCTGACTATCATCTGCGAGAAGGAAGTATTTTCAGTACGATTGGAGAGGTTGCCGAGGAAACCAATGCTAGACTTTTGTTAATGGGAACGCATGGTGTTAAGGGAGTGCAGCGAATTGTAGGTGCCTTTGCCGTTAAGGTAATTACAACATCTCCAGTGCCGGTAATCATTGTTCAGCGAAAGCGCCCAGCAGATCACGGTATTAAGAATATCGTTTCCCCGATTGATCACAGTAGGGAAACGAAGCAGAAGATTATTCACATCGTTTCGATGGCGAAGAAGTTCGACTCTGAGGTTCACCTATTCGCAAGCTACGAGAGTGATGAATTCTTGATTAATGCACGTAACAACAATATTGCCTGGGCCGAGAATTTACTTCGGAAGAATGGTGTTTCGTTCAGGGTAGATCATGCAGAATCAAGCGGAGGTGGCCACGCCAAGCAAAGTATCAAATACGCTTCTGAAGTTGGCGCAGACATGTTGGTAATCTTAACTGATGACGGTGATGTAAGCGTTACTGAATTCGTTCTTGGGCCGGATCACGAAAAGGTGATAAATAACGATGCACAGATTCCGGTAATGTGCGTCAATCCAATTCAAGAGCTCTACCACATCGGTAACGTTCTGTTCTCGTAAACATGAAGTCCTCAACTGATCGGTCATACCTGTTTTCGCTGGTTGTATTGATCAGTTTTGTAAGCCTACTTAGCGCTGGTTGTCAAGACCACTGCTACGATGGAGAGCGTAACTCGGACGAGGACGCCACTGATTGTGGTGGTTCTTCGTGCATCCCTTGTGACTCAAGCTTATTAGTACCACCAGAGCCTACTTGTTTTGATGGCATTATGAATCAAGATGAAACAGGTGTAGACTGCGGAGGAACTGTTTGTTTGCCCTGCGTGAACGACACAAATCCACCTCCGCCAATAGATCAGCTTTGTACTGGTGACGAATCAACCAACTTTTTGCCTTTAGCAGATGGCAACTTCTGGTCTTACACCATGAGTAACAGTGCTAATTTCACCCTAACCGTTACTAGTTCAGCAACTTTGCTCGGTCAGACTTATTTTCAAGTCTCTGCTTCTAGCCCATTTCCTTATTCTCAAGATTATTTCAGAAATGATGGGGCGGGAAACACATATCGCTTAGAGTCAGATGGGGCGGGGGCTCCTCAAGGAACTGAATACTTATACATCAATGCATCCGCTTTGGCAGGAGGTGGATGGGCTGTTTCTGGAGGCGGGTTAGCCGATTCGATAGCTTCCCCAATTATTGGAGGTACAATCAACTCAACCAACGGATGTGCATATTCCAATGCTGCCACATTCGAGGATTATACGTCAGGAATAAACTCGATTCAACGGTCCTATTCTCCAGGAATGGGTGTTGTGAATTGGGGGTTTACAGGCGGAATTACTGCCTATTTGGACAGCGTTTCGCTTAACTAATCAGTAATCGTATTTCGGCTGTCAACCATTTACTCCAGTGGGTAAAAGGTCTATAAAATCCCACATGTTGCAGAAATTATCACCTGGTCCAAAGCCTTTGATTTGCCTCTAAGCTAACCATGATAATGCTTTCAGAGATTTACAGCCTGAATTTTGTCTATTAGGCCAATGTTTTTGAAAAAAGAAAGGTGCGTCACCTTTCGGTAACGCACCTCGCACTCGGGGACTAAATAACCTACTTAATCAATTTCAACTTCGAATAGTGAACGCCTTCCTGCGAGCTCATTCTCAAATGATACATGCCGGACTCCATTCCTGTCAGGTCTAGTTCGTGTCGATCATTCTGAGCAACTATGGATTCTGTTACGATTCTTCCTCGAGAGTCCATCACTTGCAATTGAACTTGATTTCCCTCGTTCACAACTACCACCTTTCCTCTTGTTGGATTCGGGTATATCTGAATTTGATCCATCACGTTCTCTCTAACATCTGTTCTTGTAGGGTCGATCACCACCACATCATCGGTTAAAACAAACCCAATGCTGTCTTCGCTTGAGGTTAGAGCCGTTACATTTTCCAGTCCAATCGGTAAGTATTCTATTCCGGAGAGATTGTCTATCGTAACGATTCTGAATTGGCAAAGCAATCCGTGACCATCAAGATTGATTCCATCCATTCTGGTAATTGCAATATCCACTCGGCCTTCACTTAGGAATGGTTTTGTAAACGTTAGTAAGTCAACGCCTTGAGTTCCGAAGATGGACTGGGCGAAGTTTACCTGTGCGTCATTCGGCATTGTGAGCGTCTCGTCCCAAACAATACTGAAGGAAAGACCATGAATACTATCTACAACTAGATCAGACTTAGCCATGTAGATTGACACGTTCACTGCTTCTTCAAGTCCTGCCGTGTCTGGCATCGCTTCAACCCATAACTCTGGTTCACCGCCGGCTAACTCAGTTTCGGTCTTATTGTGTGTAAGGCCGTAGTTAAGGTCTATGGCCAACGTATCATCAAAGTTGATGATACCGTTTCCATCGCAATCGGCATGCTTCAAATTCACATCGTTGTAAGAGAAATTGAAGATCCAATCATCGGCAGGTTGACCAACCCAATCGTTGGTTGCTGCGGGTCGTGTTGGGCCTGTTTGCGCAAATGCAAGTCCGACCCATAACGCATCAGAGGCCGTTACTACATTATCGCTGTTAGCATCTCCTGGCCAAACATCTCCGTTTCCAGCACAATCAACTACAGTAAATAAATGGGTGATTGTGTTACAACCAGAAGAGTAAGTGAAACAAGCGTACGTGCCCAATCCAGCAACCGTAACTTCATTCTGACCATCAAAATCCAACATTTGAGTAGTGTTTCCACTTTGATCCGTGTACGTCCACTGGTAGATCAAAGAGCCTGGATCAAGGATAAGCGTTACGCTATCTTGACATAGTTCAAGCACTTCGTTTACCGGCTCATTCGCATAGATCATCACTGAGTCCATCACCGTACAGCCAGTGTATGTATCCACAACAGTTACTGTAACCGTTGTCGATTCCAGAATGGTCATTAACGGATATTGATCTGTTGGATCATCAAACATGGCAGCAGGGCTCCACTCAAACTCATATTGTCCACCTCCACCGGTAACGTCAACGCCTATTCCCATTTGACCGTTACACGCAATGGTGTCTTCCCATATTTCTGCAACTACTTCTGTAAGAAGCGTTATGCCGTAACTAGTCGTATAGACACATCCGTTAGTGAAAAACACCTCGGCAAATGCGATATATGTTCCAGATGCGTAATAAACAACTGGACCTTGACCTTCATCTATTATGGTCTGGCCATTACCAAGTTCCCAGATTACGCTGTCGATTGTAGGTGTTGCACTTAGCGAAAAGTCCAACCAAGCACCACAACCGTCATAATCAAGGTCGGAATTAATTTGAGCGAAGCAAACACCTGTACTGCATTCCACTACTTCAAACTCATGGAATACTTGTAGGCAACCCGAGGTGTAAGACATGCACACGTAGGTTCCCAATTGATTAACGCTTAGAAAATTATCGTCAGCACTAAGGTTTGTTGTATTTCCAAGAAGGTTCGTAAACGTCCAGTTATAAAACTGACTATTGGCCGGTACCTGAAGAACGACAATGCCATTACACAATTCAATGGTTTCATTGATTGCGACATTCGGGTAAATGATAATTGTATCGGAAGATGCGCAG
>JBLFWJ010000191.1:0-5826 GCA_047611425.1 Bacteroidia bacterium
GTGCATGGCGTTAATGAGTATGACCAAGAAAGCAATTTCTGCACATGAAATGCGCAGACAGCTGGGTATGAAACGTTACGAACCCGTTTGGGCTATGATGCACAAAATAAGAGCAGCCATGGGCCAGTGAGATGCTACATATGGCTTGAAAGACATGATTGAGTTTGACGAAGCATATTTTCCAAAAGCCACTCCGAAAGGAGTTAAACTTAAACGAGGAAAAGGAAGTCAGCGAAAAATGAATGTTGCTGTAATGGCCGAATCCACTCCACTTGAAGATATTGAAACGGGCAAGAGAAGCTCACTGTGTAGGTTCTTCAAAATGAAGGTGCTGGAAAGTCAGAAGGCCGATTCTATCGATTAATGCGTGAAAGAAAACCTTGATAAAAAGACCATTGTACTTTCAGATAAAGCCAAGAACTACGTGAACATATCCGAACATGTAGAAGGACATGTGACCGTATTATCAGACAAGAACTCCACCAATGCTACCCTAAGATGGGTTCATATCGCAATAAGCAATGCAAAGAGAACCCTATTGGGCATCTACCACCAAACAAAAGGAGCAAACCTACAATGTTACCTTGATGAATTCTGCTACAAACGAAACCGAAGATACTTTGGCCACCGTATTTTTGACAGGCTCACACTGGCCATCGCATCAAGTAAGTACACAGAAACGGACTAGCATAATGCGTTTTATTCTTTCACAATTCTAAGATAATCAAACCTACCATCCTGGAACGTCATTTTCAGAAGGTAAACTCCTGCAGTTTCGGGAAGCTGATATTTAACCAATCCAGAGGTTAGCACCGTTTGAGTTTTGATCAGCTTTCCAGTTAGATCCACGGTTGAAATTGTTATTTGGTCTTGAAGAGTTCCGAAATCTATCTGAATTTCACCAGCACTAGGATTTGGGAATACACGAAAACCTTCTGCGACTACCTCAGACAAACTGCTGATTGTGTATTGAACGCTGGATTCGCAACCATCGAAGTCGATTACGGTGACAGTTTGAGTGCTTCCTGTTGTGTCAATCGAGATTTCATATGGGGCCACACCTCCATTTATACTGACTTCATCATTAATAAGTTGAACGCTCACCGTATCCAATAGACAACACAAATCGAGATTGCCATAGTTGGTAGGTTGGCCATTGGGGTAGTATAGTTCGATGATGCTTTGAAGGATATCAGTCCGTTGCTGAGCTTCTGCCACATCGTATGTCAACGATTTTAAATAATGCCATCCTACCCCAAAATCCGGGTCTTCATTAGGGCCATCGGTGTACAGATTCGGATATACGAATAGTGCGTAATCAACGAAGGCCGCGTTGTCTGCAGGAATCAGATCGAAGTAGTCTAGAAGCCTATTGTAAATGGTGAGAGAAGGTTCAACTCCTATTTGTGCCAAGGTGTCTTGCAGCGCAATGGAGTCCTGTGGAAGAATGCCGAATACATGAAATAATGGACGCAGATCCGCTTGAGCTGCAACGGACATTCTAACCGTTCTTAGGTCAATATCTTGGTTGTTGATGCCGTAGTCCATCCCGTTCTCCGTGTCGATGAATTCTTGCTTCCAGAAGTTTCTTAGCGGACACCAGCTGAACATGTTAACGATTTCGAAGTAGTGGCCGTAACCTCTGTGTTGGTAACGAACCTCGTTTGTAGTTGAGTTTGTTATATCTCGCTCTGTTCCAAAACTATTGGACACCATTCTGTGTGTGGCCGTTTCGTCAATTTCAAAAGAGTAGGGCGGAAAGCTGTTTTTAACAGCAATATCTAGGTCTTGATTGAGGCCATGGTTCATAGCCATTATGTAGGGCACATTGACCAATGCTTCGCCTTCACCGGGAAACTTTGTCATCGCCATTGCATGCCCGTATTCATGAAAATTGGTTTCATCATTCCAGTCTGGTTCGGAACCAACACCTCCAGGCCCGTCAATAAAGTAAGCAGGTCCTGGAACATCTGTAAAACGCAATGGCGTGTTCGACATCGGGTAACCGATTGAATACACGTTATGTCTAATCGTGATATCTGCTATCATATACATGTTATGCTTGTCTGAAACAATCTGACGCGCCATAATTGAATTGACACCTTGTGCAGCCTTATCCCAGTCAAGTAGGGTTTGCATCAAATCATATTCACCCGGCACAATGGAATGCGATGGGATCGTGTACATCACATTGTCCGTCTCGAAAACCGCCCATGGTCCCGGCTTGTTCAATTCTGCATTAAAGTCTGGAGACTCATAGAAGGACTTCAACGAAAAGAAAGGACATTCAATACCATTGGTCACGCTGACTTCTACAATCCCTTCTGCAGCCCCGTAAGGAACAAGAATTGAAATGGCACCTCCGAAAGGATTGAATACCTCAATAGTTGTAGATTCAATCAAGAACTTCTTTGAGATTCTGTCTAATCGATAAAAATTGGGTCTGATATATAGATCCCAATCGTGAGATCCCACTCTAACATAATAGTCTTGGCCAACCAGACTGGCAGGAACGGTTACGCTGCTAACACTGCCAGGGGCTAAGTACAACCCGGTAGGGCGCAGTGCATGGTCAGTTTGATCGCTATTAATTTCGAAGTATGGGTTAGCTCCATCTGGGTCTGCAAAATTTGCCCGAATCATGTTGGAGTGACTCACTGAGGAATCTGCTGGGGGATTCACGAATCCTGGAAAGCTAGAGCAAGAGTTGAAAATATCGCCATTAATGTGCTGCGGGTATTCAGAGTATACCTCAGGAGTGAATACAAAATCGAAGATGCCTTGCTGAAGCGCAACCATTGCCTGTTCTCTCTCCATGCCGGGAGCCCCAGCTTCTTTGGTAAAGCCATTTTGCGTGGCAGGCGTGGTGAATAGTGCCCCGACTAGATTGTCATAATCTTCCATCACACTTTTACCTAGTAATATCATCGCCTCATTTTCCGCCAGACATTCTGGGAATTGTTCAAAGATGGTCCTGATGAATAGAAGATCACCTGTCGTTAACGTGGCTGTACTGTTTATGTGTCCTTGTAAGTCGTTAAGAGCGGTAAGAACCATTCCACATTGATCAGGACAATGAGCAGTTGCAATCGCATAATCTTCGATGTCATTGGAACCGCTTGAAACTAGAACCTCGTTCACGTATAGCTCATAGCCTTCAGGTGCAAATATTCCATCTCCGAAAGTGTCATAGATCTCAAAGAAGAAACATCCATCATCAGCCAAGCAAATACTATCTGAGTAGCTTGTGAAGTTGTCATATACTCCGCCTTGGCCGCCTTCCAAGATGACGGTACCAACGAGATCGGTTATTGTCCATGAAGTTTCGTAGCCCCAATTATCTGTGGCAATTTCTACTCTCACTTCAACTTCATTAACGCCACATTGGGCGAAGCTAAAGCCAACAAATAGGGTCAGCAATAAGCTAATGGGTAAGACTTTCCTCATTTGATTTTGATGAATACGGTTATAATTGAAAATGCTTGTCCGTAAACATACCCAAAGCGTAAATAGATTAGGTTGTTAGATCAGATTTTAGCGGTGAACAAAAACCTATTTACGATGAATCTGATTGAATTTAGGGAACATTACCCTGATGAGCAAAGTTGCAAACAAGCGTTCAGGGCTTATCGAGAACAGGGTGGTGTTTACACTATAATCATCCGATCAGAAAATGGTCAGTTAAAGACTGAGCGATTTGTAAAGCAATAAACGACTATATAGACCATGGAACGTTTCGTTCCATCCTTGCTTCTAGATCACTAGCCATCGCTTTCCTAAACTTGGTGTTGGGCACAGCTTTCATTTGTGCCACGTAGTCCCGAATATTGAGCCTTTCGGTTTGCAAACGAATACGTTTAAACAGCTTTGGCAGTCCCTGTCCGGGTACTTGAATGTGATGCAGTCCACCGCTGTAGGCAATCACCATTTCACCGTCAGGTAGCATTTCAAGAATGTCGGCTATTCCACCACGAATGGTCATTGGATTGCCGTTTTTATCCAAGCCATTGGCACGTCTCATTCGTCCTTCGGGTGCAACGATAACCACAGAATCAGGTTTAATCGCATTCAAGAAATTAGCCCAGGTTTCATCCCGTTCACGTGAGATTGGAACCATCTTCGGCATCATAAACTTGAGGAACCATCCTGCCACTGGCCTATCCAGCGTAACATCAGCACCCGGGGCAATGATGTTTCCAGCTATTTGCCAAAGCACGCGCCAAGGCACGGCACCAAGCAACAAGGGTTCGAACAGGCTGGTGTGATTAAGCAATGTGATCACCTTCAGGTCTTTCCAAGGATCATCCTCCTCGGTATGCAACCATGTGTTCTCAACTTTATAGAAGCAGCGCGCAAATAGCTTAATTGAGGCCAATACCAAGAAGTTGGTGATCTTATACAGACGCATCCGCGAATATAGACTGCCAAATGTTCTGAACGAATTGAGCAAAGGATTCGTTCAAACCTATACGGAACAGACAGAAGTTTGCCTCCACTCAATACCTAGTTTTGCCGGCTTTAGTGAGAATACTATGGAGGCAACAAAATCATACATAAACGGTGCAGTTCACGGCAGTGTCCTTACCCCTACTTTTTCCAATATCAATCCAGCAACAGGAGTTGAAATTGGTCAGGTTCAATTTGCAAGTTCCGAAGATGTGGATCGAGCAGTTGAATCAGCGAAAGCGGGTTTCAGAATCTGGTCTCAAACTTCACCTGAAGAGCGAGCAAGGGTGTTGTTTCGTGCAGCCGAAATATTGCGAGAACGAAACGATGAGATTGCTAAAATTGAGGTGGAAGACACGGGAAAACCAATCGCAGAAGCAATAGAAGTTGATGTGGTTTCTGGAATAGAAGCCATTGAATACTTTGCCGGATTAGCGACCAAGATTGAAGGCCGCAGAGTTGATTTTGGAAACTCATATGGCTTTACTCGAAAAGAACCGCTTGGTGTTTGCGTTGGAATTGGAGCCTGGAATTACCCCATTCAAATTGCATGTTGGAAGTCTGCCCCTGCCCTAGCCTGTGGAAATAGCATGATTTTCAAACCATCAGAAATGACGCCTAGAACCGCAGTTATTCTAGCGGAGGTTTATTCTGAAGCAGGTCTTCCTGATGGTGTTTTCAATGTGCTGCAAGGAGGTGCTGAAGTTGGCCAAGCCTTAACCACTCATAAAGACGTGGCAAAAATCTCCCTAACGGGCGAAGTTGGAACAGGCAAGAAGGTGATGGCCGCAGCGGCACAGTCCTTGAAAAAAGTCACACTTGAATTGGGAGGGAAATCGCCAATAATTGTATTTGAAGATGCCGATATAGAACAGGCTGTAGCAGGCGCTATGCTTGGCAACTTCTACACACAAGGCGAGATTTGCTCCAACGGAACACGGGTATTTGTTGCGGCATCTATCAAGGATAAGTTCCTTGAAATGCTGATTGAGAAAACACAGCGGATGAAGGTCGGTAATCCGATGGACCCTACTACTGACGTAGGTGCATTGATCAGTAAAAACCACCTGAATAAGGTTTTAGAATACATGGAAATTGGCAAGCAAGAGGCAAGGCTTCTTTGTGGAGGAAACCAAGTTCAATTTGCAGATTCAAGTGCATGTAATAACGGGTACTTCGTAGAGCCAACGATTTTCGATTGTGCGAGTGACGCCCTAAGAATTGTGCAGGAGGAAATATTCGGGCCAGTTATGTCCATCCTAACTTTTGAAGATGAACGTGAAGTAATTGAACGGGCAAATGACACCGAGTTCGGGTTGGCAGCAGGTGTATTTACGGCAAACCTGGAAAAGGGTCAACGTGTTGTGAATCAACTGCAAG
>JBLFWJ010000192.1:0-5791 GCA_047611425.1 Bacteroidia bacterium
GGGCATGATGACTTGTAAGCAGTTACAGAATTGGTATGCTGATGTGTAAGATTATCGTTTGCTATTTCTTTTGAGCTAATTCAAGGAGCTTATCCAACGCTATTCTGCCATCACCCAGCCCATTTTTAAACTGACTGACCGTAACACCCGAGACTTGCTTGAACTGGTTACTGAGGTACTGAACGCTGCTGTATCCCATCTGATAACTGATTTCACTTAAGGTGTGATCGTTATAGCTGAGCAGTTCCTTTACTCTTTCAATTTTGAGCATGATGATGTACTTCTCCAACGTTACACCTGTTGAATCCGAGAATATCCGACTCAAGTTGTGATATGGAACTCCAGTTCTTTCGCTCAAGTGATCGGAATTCCTAATCAGTGAATTGGCGTTATTTCCATGAAAGAAAAGCTCGATTGCTGCAGTTTTAGTCTGCTCGACAATCTGCTCTGTACTATCTCGAACCACCTCAAAACCAACTGCAGGAAGGGCATCTATAAACTGTGCGAATTTATTTGGGTCTTCGTACGCAACTACAACCCGTCCTAGAGAGATTCGCTCGTGCTCTCTTAAATCTAAAGATTTAAGCATTTGCCGCACTGCGATTATGCATCGCGTGCTGACCATATTTCTTAGATGTAGAACCTCTATTTGCAACTCCCTACAAAAATGGACAAAAAACAAGGCCAGATCTATTAAGATCTGGCCCGTTGCAATCAAATAAAGTTCAGGGGTTATTCCATTGTAATTGAAACCGTCTCAACCGTCTCATTAACGAAGTAGAAATCCTTTCCGCCATACGTGGCCAGTTCCGTTTTATAGGTCGCTACCTGCGCCACACTTGGACCTGCAGTTAGACTACTCAAGTCGGAAGCAGTAAAAGCATGTGAAGTAGGATTTCCAGGCACGGTCACCGATACACCTCCAACCATGAAGATTACTGAGTCCGCACCAGACAAGCTTGGAACCGTCAATGTGTAACCGTTAGCCAATGTTACAGTTGTACTACTGGTGATATCACCAACAATTGGAAAGCTGATTCCTACCTCATGGGTAAATGCTGGTACAGATCCGTTTCCGGCAACAGTCCAATTAATATCACCTGAAATATCCATTCCTGATGGGTTATCAATACACAGGAACCAAGGTGTAAGAACTATTAGGATTCACACCCAAAGTTCCCCCTTCACACGTCACGTCACCACCTGAAATAAAAGTATCGTAGTTCGTTCCATCGAAGAAAACGGCTACTGCAATATTTAGGGGGATTTCGAAATCACCCACGGGAGTTGATTGAGTTGTTGATGATCTGACAGCAATTAAAGATCCGTTTCCGTCCTCAATAGTTGGAGTCGGGTTTTGCTCTACCGTTTCCTCTTCTGGTATTTCTTCCTCCTCGGTGCAACTCGTCAATCCGGTTGTAAAGGCAGCCACCAATGCAATGGAGGATGCAATTCTAATTTTGTTTTTAAGTGTTCTCGTATTCATAGCGATTTGTTTTTGTTCGCCACAAATGTCCGTCTGGTCCAGCACGCAAAGCCTACGCCTGAGTGTGTAATTGAGTAAGCAGATCTACGTAGTTGTTCAATTTGATGGTAGAAACTCAGTCAGAACCCAGGAACCTTCTTGATGAATGATCGGTCCGAGTTCATCGTTGAATTGACATGTTTCCAAATCATCTAATCGATAATCGATACCGTATTCTGAACCCCGATAGTTTCTTGTCTGATACAGCGTCACGGCATCATCCTTCGCGTTTTTCTTCAAATTCTCCAGCGATACGCCATATATCTTTGAATAGCGATCATACCAATCCAGCATAAATTTCGGTTCGTGAACGATGGCCGTAAAATGAATTGGAATACTCCTTTTGGCTTGGCACGAAAACGAATTATCGTTTGGTGGAACAAGAACCAAGATGTCTTTCTCCGTCTCCCCTTCTATCCATTGATGCATCTTTTCAATGTCTGGAACTTCCCGATTTCCAATCATGTATTTACCAGCACTATTTGGGATAAAAGCTGAATTCAAAAGCAACACCAATCCAGCTGTCGACAAGCCAAATAGAATTAATGAACCTGGAAGTATTCTATTAATCATCCAAGAGACCTTGGGTAATTGAACTAGAAAACCAGCGACTCCAACCGCACTTAGCAATCCAATCCAAATTGATGTTTTAAACCATTGTGTCTTTCCAATTTGAGGAAGGACATTCATCTCCAATCCAAGGGCATAAGCAAGCATTCCAACCATTCCCAAGCCCACAAAAACGAAGTAGAATCGATTCATTTTTGATTTGAGAAAAGCAAAGCTGAACAGTCCAATTGCAGCTAGACCTATTGCTTTTGCAAAATGCCCAATCGGGAATAGCGAAGGGAAGTAATGGTGATAATTCCTAAATCGAAATAGAACTTCCCAGTAGAAGCCTGATTCTAACGCCTTTTGATCGCCTTGTCTTAGCAAGACTGGCATCAGGATTAAACAAGCAACAGCAACAAAGGGAAAACTAAATTGAACAAGTGGCTTTAACTCTTTTGGATGAAGCAAGAACCTTGTTCCAACTAAAAGCATAGCAAGCTGAAGTCCAACTAACGGCTGAAACAACGCTCCGAACCCTAGTGTTAGCCCAGCTAACAGATATTTCCCCTGCAAGAATTTCCAGAAGGAAAAAACAGCAAATGCTTTTGCCAACGTACTCGAAATTAGCGATGGGTAAGTGATGTGGTTTCCGCCAACGGTAAATCCATAAAACACGAATAACACAAGTATTGGAGCCATCCATTTTGCTGTAGTCTTTGGAAAGAATGACTCGCTTATTCCCATGACAGAACGTGCTATAACCGTTATGCAAAGAAGCGTTAAGAGGAAACTGAAGAGTTCAATGCCGAATACAGGGTCGACTGCGAGCATCAATTGCTCGTAGTAGTATCGAACCGTGGTAATAGAATTACTGTAAGGGACGAAGTAATCCTTGGTATACAGATCTGGGTCGAGAATCTGATAAACCTGAGGCAGATGTTCCGCCTGATCGTCCGTATTGAAATAATAACCCTTAACCAACAGGAAACAAACTGCTAAAAGCAGAGAATACAAAAAGGGTTTTAGCTGGGTGTTCAATTTTGAGATTTCAGTATCTGAGGGCGGTCGAAATTAGGGTAAATTGGCCGTCCCTTAATCCTTATGGCGAAACACATTTTACTCGTAGAAGACGAAGAAAGTCTGCAAGACATCATCAAGCTCAATCTTGAGTTGGAGGGATATGATGTAACCTGCGTGGCTCATGGAGGTCGCGCATTAGATGTTTTCAAGGAGCGCCATTTCGATCTTATCCTTTTGGATGTAATGCTTCCGGAAGTTGACGGCTTTACCATTTGTCAAACAATAAGGTTGGAAAACACCTGGGTACCTATCCTTTTTCTTACGGCCAAAAACACAGCCGAAGACAGGATATTCGGGCTGAAAGTGGGCGGAGACGACTACCTCCAAAAGCCATTCAATCTGGAAGAATTGCTTTTAAGGGTGCAGGCGCTTTTAAAAAGATCGGAGCGTACTGCACCTGACCATGTTGATGTATTTGCTTTCGGTAATTGCGAAATCAACTTCAAATCATTTGAGATCAAGGATATAAATGGAGAATCTCATTCCTTATCACAGCGAGAGGTTAAATTGCTTAAGCTTCTGATAGATAGAAAAGGAGAAGTGGTGAGCAGGGAAACAATCCTATCAACGGTTTGGGGTTACAATGTCTTTCCAAGCACCCGTACCATCGACAATTTCATCTTGGCATTCAGAAAGTACTTCGAAAGCGACCCGAAAAATCCAAGACACTTTCTAAGCGTCAGGTCTGTAGGCTACAGATTTGTGGAATAAAAAAAGCTCCACCCCGGAAAAGGTGGAGCTAAGAATCCCGGGTTATTTTAATCAATTTGTTTGTAATCAGCCCAAAACAAAAAAAGCATCCGTCTGAGGCGGATGCTTTTTTTAAACGAAAGATGATCTCTACCTCCACCAACGCAATGGATTGAGTTTTTTGAATGAGCTCTCAGGATCACCACCCGGCCCAAAACTCATCATTACCATGCTTATCTCGTTGTCTACTTTCTCCTTGGTTACAGCTGGTTTGCTGTACT
The DNA here is from genome assembly GCA_047611425.1 of Bacteroidia bacterium. Lineage (GTDB taxonomy): Bacteria > Bacteroidota > Bacteroidia > UBA10329 > UBA10329 > JBLFWJ01. Next base: position 4,129 of record JBLFWJ010000192.1, read on the forward strand.
TTTTCTTTGCGTTTTTCATTTTTTAAAAAGTTGCGAGTTTATAGTTACGAGTTTCGAGTCGGTACTGCCGATTAATCCATAACCACTTTCTGGGTAAATATCCCAGTTCCAGTTGTTACCTCAACCAAATAAACTCCTGCTGATACCGTGTGATTTAGAATTGTACGCTCTGAAGTAAGATTCTGAGTATGAACCGTTCTTCCAGCTATATCTATAATTCTTACGTTTCCGTTTTTCTCATCTCCCAACCAAATATTTACTCCGTTTGAGTTAGAATAAACGCGGATGGTTTCTCCATTGGTTTCAGCTAAACCGGTAAGCAGGTCTGAGAAATGAAGTGTAAAACGGTCTGTAAATGTTCCTTCCTCACTATTAAAAGTGTACTGCGGGTTGGCTTGCAAATCCGTGAACGTTCCAAGCAAATTATCTTCTAGTGTTACCGAAAAATCGCTATTGGTAAATTCCACCCCGTTGATGTTGTACTCGCCTTGTGCGGGAGCATACATGGTAAGGTCGATGAATGGTGTGGCAATTGGGTTATTTACACCATTCATGGTTACATCTTCATTCTCTACCGTGCTGTACAAGTATGGTTGAGTTCCGCCAAACAGTTTACCAGAATCATACTCATCATACAATTCGCTGGCGTTTTCGTTAAACAGAATAATATGCTCATCGGTGTAAGATGCGTTAGACAACGATACCCGAACAAGACCTTCTATGGCCGCCATTCTGTAAATACTGCTTACCAACGGGTGGCTTCTGTCTGCATTTGCAAAACCGAGTGTTCCTGTATTTCCATCGGCATCTACCCTTACCCAAAAACCCTGTGTGGGCGGAATGTACCGAGTAACTGCACCGCCTCCGTTGTTGTTGGTGCCTACGTGTGTTGTTGCATTATAGGTATCTACCGTCATTAATGACGACAGATTCTTGGTCCGGTACCAGCAGGTGATTTCTAAGTTGGTTCTGGTGGCGGTTTCCCAATCTACACTACTTGGGTATGGGTTGCCCATTAGGTTGTAGCCTCGGTTGGTTTCAGACACTCCTGTTCTGGAAAGGCCGCTGGTGCTTTGCGTTCCTGTATTAAAGCTACTACCCGAAAAGCTTCGGGTGGCTGTGGCGGCACCTTGCCGTGCTACATAGCCTTTGCCAACGGTAAGTGCGGTTACATTATCTGCTATTTCTGTATAACTCTGGGTGGTTTCGTCTGCGCTCCAAAGTTTGTCTGTGCCCGATGCGCTATACGTGCCGCTAGTGCCATTGGCAATTGGGCTACTTACGTACCAGAACAATCCATCTGGTGTGCTTCCACCGCTGCCTGTAAGGTATTGCTCCATCTGAAATGAACCCGCTCCTGTTATGGTGCCATTATCTATAAACGAACCTATTCCAGTCGCATCTGCTTTTACCAAAATGGTTCCTGCATTGGCTGTTGCTCCGCTTGCGGTAAGTGCTTTACCAGCATCTACGGTTAACGTTGCTCCGCTTTCTACCGTAAGATCGGCACACTCTGCAGGTGCTCCTGGGGCAAGGGTTACGTGGGGCTGATTTCCGCCAGAGACGATAACCACATTATCCGTAGCGGTTGGTACTGCATTGGTACTCCAATTGCTGGCCACATTCCAATCTGTAGAAGTTGAGCCATCCCAAGTGTTCGGAG
>JBLFWJ010000193.1:0-5773 GCA_047611425.1 Bacteroidia bacterium
GATCTAGAGAGTTGCCAAACCTTCCACAGGATGGAAAGAAGATTATGGGATACCGTGAAGCCTTGGTTTTAGACAAACTTCCAAAGAAAATGGTCGTAGTTGGATCCGGTGCCATTGGTGTAGAGTTTGCCTACTTCTACTCTACTCTTGGTGTTGATGTAACTGTCGTTGAATACATGCCAAATATCGTTCCTGTTGAAGACGAAGAAGTTGGCAAGCAACTTGGCCGAACATTCAAGAAGAATGGAATGAAGGTGCTGACCAACAGTAGCGTTGAGTCGGTTGACACGAAAGGTTCTGGTTGCAAAGTGACTGTTAAAACCAAGAAAGGCGAGGAAATCATCGAGTGTGATATCGTCCTTTCTGCCGTTGGTATTGTAGCCAATATTGAAGATGCTGGATTAGAGGATGCTGGAGTTGTGGTTGATAAAGGCCGGGTCATTGTAAATGAAATGTACGCCACCAACATTCCAAACCTATATGCGATTGGTGATTGTGTTCCTGGGCCAGCATTAGCACACGTTGCAAGTGCCGAAGGAATTATTTGCGTGGAGCACATTGCTGGTCAAAAACCAGAAGGACTTGATTACGGTAACATCCCAGGATGTACGTATTGCTCTCCTGAAGTAGCATCTGTTGGTTACACCGAAGCAGCTGCAAAAGAAGCTGGCTACGAATTGAAAGTGGGTAAGTTCCCATTCTCTGCATCCGGTAAGGCAAGTGCCGCTGGAGCCAAAGACGGATTTGTGAAACTTATTTTTGATGCGAAATATGGCGAATTGCTCGGTGCTCACATGATCGGAGCAAACGTTACAGAGATGATTGCTGAGATCGTTGCCATCCGTAAATTGGAAACAACAGGCCACGAGTTGATTAAAACGGTTCACCCTCATCCAACGATGAGCGAAGCCATAATGGAAGCTGCAGCTGCAGCTTACGGTGAAGTGATTCACCTCTAATCAGTATTAAATACTGAATGATGAAAAGCATGATTAAGAAATCCATTGGATTTCTGATCATGCTTTTTTCATGCTTCAATGTTTCAGCACAAACGTGGCTGACGGATTATTCATCCGCATTGGAAAAGGCCTCTTCTAACAACAAGAATATCCTTCTCGTATTCTCTGAATCGGATTGGTGCGCCCAATGTATTCGGCTGAAGAAAGAGGTACTATACTCAGATGAATTTTCGGATTATGGAGAACAGTTGATTCTGCTGAATGCAGATTTTCCGAGAAAGCGAATCAAGGAAAAGCAGCTCATTAAACAGAACGAGGCGCTCGCTGGGCGATTCAATCCAAAAGGTATTTTTCCATACATGGTTTTGTTGGATCAAGCCGGAAAAAAGATGGGAGCGTTTATTGACCTGTCCTGTCCACCTTAAACAAATTCCTAGGATTTATTAAATCAGATACTGAAACAAGTTCAGCATGACTCATGTTTTAAAATTTCGGATTTCATCATTCGAGTTTCATCTTTGTAAACCCCATGGAAAAATTCAAAATTCATTCGGATTACGCCCCAATGGGCGACCAACCTGAGGCGATAAAGCAGTTGGTCGCTGGAGTAGAAAGCGGAGAGAAGAGCCAGACGCTTTTGGGTGTAACCGGATCAGGAAAGACGTTTACCATGGCAAACGTTATTGCCGAAACAAACCGCCCCACGCTCATTCTAAGTCACAATAAGACGTTGGCTGCTCAGCTGTTCGGTGAGTTTAAGCAGTACTTCCCTGATAATGCTGTTGAGTACTATGTATCCTACTACGATTACTATCAACCGGAGGCATACCTGCCTGTCACAGACACCTTTATAGAAAAGGATCTTTCTATAAACGAAGAGGTTGAAAAGCACCGATTAAGTGCGGCTTCTTCCCTCCTATCCGGAAGACGAGACGTGATTGTCGTGTCCAGCGTTAGTTGCATTTACGGAATCGGAAATCCAACTGATTTTAAGAAGAATATTATTGAATTGAAGGTCGGTGACCGGATTGCCCGAAACACACTTTTGCATAATCTGGTAGGCAGTCTCTATGCCCGAACGATGACGGCAATGGATCGTGGTCAGTTCCGCGTAAAGGGTGATACGATAGATGTATTCCTTGCGTATGCCGATCACGCCTACCGAATCATCTTATTTGATGATGAGGTGGAAGAATTGAAACGCATCCATCCTTTGACGGGAAATACCGAAGAGGTTTTGGATCGAATAGTGATCTATCCGGCCAACAACTTCGTCACTTCCAAAGACAGTTTGTTGCAGTCCATTTGGCAGATTCAAGAGGACATGGTGAAGCAAGTGGATTACTTAAAGTCAAATGGCCAACTATTGGAGGCACAACGACTTGAACAGCGCACCACATACGATCTTGAGATGATGCGGGAGCTAGGTTATTGCTCAGGAATAGAGAATTACTCCCGTTATTTTGATGGCCGCGAGGCCGGTACCCGACCTTTCTGTCTGTTGGATTATTTCCCCAAAGATTACTTAATGTTCATTGACGAGAGTCACGTGAGTATTGGGCAAGTCAGTGCCATGTGGGGTGGTGATCGAAGCCGAAAAGAAAACTTGGTGGAATACGGTTTTCGTTTGCCAGCAGCCATGGACAATCGTCCATTGAAATTCGAAGAATTCGAAATGGTTCAGAATCAAGTGATCCATGTTAGTGCCACCCCGGCCGATTACGAATTGGAACGCAGCGAAGGCGTTTATGTCGAGCAATTGATTCGTCCGACAGGCTTGTTGGATCCTCTGATTGAAATTCGCCCAGCAGTCAATCAGGTTGATGATTTACTCGAGCAGGTAAACAAAACGGTGGAGAAAAATGAGCGTGTTCTTGTTACGACTCTGACCAAGAGGATGGCCGAAGAGTTGACTAAGTATATGGCTCGGCTTGGGGTAAAGTGCCGATACATTCATTCTGATGTTGATACAATTGAGCGTGTTGAATTACTTCGAGATTTGCGTTTGGGTGAATTTGATGTTTTGGTTGGAATCAATCTTCTGAGAGAAGGATTAGACTTACCAGAAGTTTCGCTGGTAGCCATTTTGGATGCAGATAAAGAGGGCTTTTTAAGATCTGAAAGATCATTGACGCAAACTGCAGGTAGAGCTGCACGTCATATTGACGGTCGTGTAATCTTCTATGCAGACAAGGTCACTGACAGCATGAAGCGCACGATGGATGAAACGGAGCGAAGACGCATCAAGCAGATCAAGTTTAATGAGGAGAATGACATCACGCCTACTGCATTGGTTAAGAGCCGAGAGGACATCATGGATCAGTCCATCGTGGCCACCAGCATGAAAAAGAAGGCGGCTTATGATCAGCCAGAGCCAACCTCGATTGCAGCCGAGCCAAAGATGCGCTACGCCACAAAAGAAGATCTGCAAAAGCGATTGGAGAAAACGAGGCGAATGATGGAGGTGGCAGCCAAGGATCTAGATTTCGTAGAAGCGGCAAGACTTCGTGATGAAATGAAAGAGATTCAAGCTTTAATGTGACCAGTTTCCATTGATTCAGTATCCGTAAGGACGACCACGTTAACTTGAACGTGATAGATTTGCATTCCCAACTATTAATTACCTCCAAAATGAAGAGAATTTTCACCGCTCTTACGTTCCTATTTATTGGAACATCCGTTCTTGCTCAGGACACAACAATCATTCAAACCTTAACGTTTGATTCCATTACAACCCGAAGAGGTTGGTGGCAATTTCCTGACGAAACAAAAGACTACCGAAAAGTGCTGATGTACTACACGTTGAAATGTGATGCCGCCACTACTGCGGATCAATATGCTTGTGGCGAGTGGGATTATTTGTCTTACGCATTTCTTTACGACCATACAGGAGAGCTCGATTCAACTGCTCTTTCTCATCCACAATATCTTTTTGGAACCGAGAATTTGGACACATTCGAATACGATGTAAACCCACTTCATAACCTGTTTCATTCTTATGATGAATCGATGGTTTATGATTCGGTTATCACGGAGGATAGCGCCATTTTCGATATGGGTGTTACTGCCGATGCTGCGCCATTTGGCACAACGGCTCAAGTGGCTAGAAGTCAATATTTATGGCGTGCAAGTGAGCTAAATGCCTCGGGTCTTGTTGCAGGCGGTATCGACAGACTTTCTGTTGATTTGAGCATCGCAGGAACTGAGTTGGAAGGCTTGACAATCCGCCTAAAGCAGAGCACCGACACTGCTCTTTACAATTTCTCGGAAGGAGGATTTACAGAAGTGTATCACTTCAATCACAACTTCACTGGAATGGGATGGAATACGTTCGATCTCACCTCAGAATTCATGTGGAACGGCACTTCTAATATCATCGTAGAATACAGCTACGAAGGCGATGCTACTTCAGAAGTTCAATCAGAGCAAACGGCTTACAATTCTTCGGTTAGTGCCAGTGGCGATAATGGCTACATGGTTTTGGATGATGGGAAATACGTTCAAGTTCCTCTGAACGGTTTGGATCTCGGGTCAGAGGTTACCATCTCTTTTTGGAGCAATGGAGATCCTGATGTTCAACCAGAAGACTCTTATTGTTTTGAAGGTGTGAACACAGCAGGTCAGCGTGTACTGAACGCCCACCTTCCATGGTCTAATGGTAGGATTTATTGGGATGCAGGAGAAGGTTCGGGTTACGACAGAATCGACAAACAAGCTACCGAAGCCGAATATGAAGGCAATTGGGTACACTGGGCGTTCACAAAGAATTCTACTACTGGGTCAATGAAAATCTACAAGAACGGAGCGCTTTGGCACTCCGGAACAGGTTTGAATAGAGCCATTGGTGAGGTGGATCGATTCTACATTGGGCGTTCGGCAAGCGGCAATGCCAACTGGCATGGATTATTTGATGAATTCAGAATATGGGATGTGGAATTAGATGCTCAGACCATAGCCGATTACATGACAACTTCCATAGACGGATCACACCCGAACTATGCGAATCTGGTTGTCAACTACAACTTCGATACAGGCTACAACGTTGCCGATCAAAGTCCTAATACGCTAGATGCAGTTCTTTTCGGATCACCAGAAATTGCAACCTATAATTCAACGGGCGTAACGTTTAACTCAACTTCGAGCGACCTTCGACCAAACACAGTCTTCATCCAAGGAGATTACGTTTCACATTTGGACAGCACCGTTGTAACGGGTTCGGTCTTGGTTCCTCCTACAACATGGGTTGAGTTTGGCATCAACGGAAACACAGTTTATCCGATTAATGAAGGTTCCGGCTGGACTGGTTATGGGCTGGAATATGATGCGAATGGAACGGTGACTGATACCGTCTGGGCAATTGAAGAAGTTCTCATTGAAAACGATACGCTCAACTATTTCGGAGAAGCTTTCGAGATTATTGACCGGTTTGAAATTGGACGATATATCACGCCATATGGAATTGGTTTGAGCCTCGGCCCTGATGGATTCCGTTGGATATTTGACGTAACCGACTACGCACATCTTTTCCGAGATTCGGTTGACATTTCCGCTGGAAACAACCAAGAATTGATCGATGTACAATTTGTAATGATTGAGGGTGACCAAATGGCCCCGGTTAAGGAATTGACCCGTCCTTGGGGACAGTCTGGTTCTAAGAGCTACGCCAACTTAGATAATGACGTATCACTTGCTCCAGTTGACGTTCCTTTGGATCCAGATGCAGAGCATTTCAAAATAAAGACACGATTCACAGGTCACGGTCACAACAGTAATACTGGAAACTTCCCGCATTGCTGCGAGTGGAAAGACAACAC
>JBLFWJ010000194.1:0-5732 GCA_047611425.1 Bacteroidia bacterium
TGAACGGCTCCTTGATCAACTGTTGGATCAAATTGAGAATAGATATAAACCTTACCAATTCTATATTCTTTGAAAGCTTTTGAAACAGCTTCACCTTGCGCTCCAGCAGTGTCCGACCTCAAATACAGTCTCAAGTTCACACTTCGGTCTCCGAAAGCAGAGTCCGCTTCAATACGCACCATGTCATCCGTAAAAGCATAATAACCGTTGCTTCGCATGCTCCGAGTGATTCGCTCCCTTTCTTGTTGCAGAACATCTGTATCATAGACCATCCCTGGTCTTATCAAAAGAGTCTTCTCGTTATTGGGAATTATCCATCGATGAATACGTTGATCATCAATATCATACGCCAACCCTCGAACTCTGTAAGGCGTACCCGAATCTAGTTTGTATTCAACCTTAGCTTTCTTCCGTTTCCCATAGATAACTGTGTCTTTGACGGCAGCATTGAAATAGCCTTTGCTTCTTAAGTATATCTCAAGCTGCTTTCTACTCTGAACTGTGATTGCAGTATCAAGAATGGTTGGCTCCTCACCAATGTCCATTAGCCACTCGCCAAACGACCGCCTTCTATCTTTGGGGTCTTTTCCTTTGGCAACCCTTCTCAGGTTTCGCTTTTCATTTTTCTTTTCAAGATCCTGGGCTCGAATTCGAACTTTGTCCTTATCGACAAGATTGAATACTTGTAAGTGAAATCGAAAAAACCCGACAATCTTTCTGTTTGGCTTTTGGCGAATAAGACTTTTAAGATCATCGGAATCAATCTCTTTGTTCCGATTCTTAACCTTGTTTTTAATGAGCAGATATTCGTTATCAGCCAATTTGCGGGTTGGGCTACAACCTACAATGGATAGAGCCAGAAGGCCCAATAGAAATGCAATGAAAATCCGGTTGGTCAAATGCAAAGGAATATTCGGATCTTTAGGCCTCAAAGTTATCATTATCGGATGGCGACATTCTTAGATAATCTTGTAAGAAACCTACAGATCACGCTCCAAATTGATTACACGCGCAGAAGTAAAATTATATAGGTCACTTCATCAGAAGAAGTTCCGGCAAATGCACGGTTTATTTTTGACGGAAGGAAAGAAGGCTGTTTCAGAATTACTGCAAAGTGACTTTGAAATTGAGCGGATCATTGCGAAGGATGAAGATTCAAATATTCCGAATATTGAAGTTATGGACAAGGCCGACCTTGCTTCCATATCATCCTTTAAATCACCTTCGGATGTCATCGCCATTGCGCGCATCAAACTGGCTCTAGGCCAACCAAAAGTTATGGGGCCAATCTTTTTACTTGATTCTATACGAGACCCTGGTAATGTTGGAACTATCATTAGAACTGTTCGATGGTTTGGCGCTTCCGACCTGATTGTTTCCTCCGATTGTGCCGATGTCTACAACCCAAAAACAATTCAGGCCAGCATGGGTGCTGTATTTCATTTGAGAATTCATACTACTGATCTTTCCGAATCCATTGAAACATTGAAAAGCTCTGGCTATCGAATATTTGGCACCGAAATGAACGGAACTCCACTAAACGAAACAGAGCTGCCTGCTGATTCTGCCATCATCATTGGAAATGAAGGACAGGGCATCAATCAATCTATTTTAGATCTCTGCGATGAACAAATCGCAATCGAAGGGGGGAATATTAATGGGGTAGAATCTCTAAACGCAGCAATGTCCGTAGGAATTATTGCTCATCATCTTTATTTGGGTTCCAATGGCAAATGAGGATCGAATAATAATGGGTGTCGACCCGGGAACCGTAATCATGGGTTTCGGATTCGTTCATGTTAAGTCAGGAAAGGCAGAACTGTTGGAGATGGGCCACCTCAAACTCGATAAGCACAAAGAGCAGCACGATCGGTTAAAAGTGATTTATGATCGATGCTTGGAATTAATCATTGAACACAAACCAGATGAACTGGCGGTAGAAGCACCTTTCTTCGGCAAAAACGTACAATCAATGCTAAAGCTGGGTCGGGCACAAGGTGTGGTCTTGGCAACTGCCTTATCTCGGAACATTCCTATTTTCGAGTACGCTCCCAGAAAGATCAAACAATCGATTACTGGAAATGGAAATGCCAGTAAAGAACAGGTGGCTGCAATGCTTCAAAGTATTTTAAAATGCCCGCCATTTGAAGGCCCGATGGATGCTTCAGATGGTGTAGCTGCAGCAATGTGTCATTATTTTCAAAAAGGTGGAAATGAAAAAGCCAGCTACTCTGGCTGGTCATCCTTCATTAAAAAGAATCCGGGAAGAATTCGTTAGTCCTCTAGATTATCAGCAATAATCTTGGCCAAACTTTCCATCTCCTTTGTTGGAAGAGTCAATTTTGGTTTGGAAAAGTCCATGTCAGTAATGGAGTTGATCGGTATCAAATGAACATGGGTGTGTGGAACCTCTAAGCCAATAACCGTAACTCCGATACGTTCGCAATCTATAGACTTTTCAAGCGCAATTGCTACCTTCTTTGAAAAGAGCATAAGCTTCGAATAAGTAACGTCATTCAGATCAAAAATGTAATCAACTTCCTTTTTTGGAACCACAAGAACATGACCCTTAGCTAAAGGATTGATGTCTAAAAACGCAAAGCAATCTTCATCCTCGGCAATTTTGTAGGAAGGAATTTCCCCATTGATAATCTTCGTGAAAATGGTTGCCATTATCTACTAATCTCCAAAATCTCAAACTTCACTTTTCCAGCAGGTATTTCGATTTCAGCAATATCACCTTTCTCCTTTCCTAGCAGCCCTTTCCCGATAGGTGATTCAACTGAAATAAACTTCTTGGCGATGTCTGCTTCTTTTTCAGGAACCAGCGTGTATGTCAAACTCATCCCGTTAGCCAAATTCTTCAAAGTCACTTTACTAAGCAGCAGGACTTTTGATGCATCCAATAATGATTCATCGACTATTCGAACATCTGCAATAACTCCTTTCAACTTGGAAATTCTGAGTTCAAGTAATCCCTGTGCTTCCTTGGCTGCATCGTACTCTGCATTTTCCGACAAATCTCCTTTATCTCGAGCTTCGGCAATCTGAGCAGATATACTTGGTCTTTCAACCTTTTGTAATTGCTCCAATTCAGCTTGAAGCCTCTTTAGGCCTTCTTCTGTGTAATACGTAGCCATGATGTGTTGTGAATTTATAAAACCAAAGAATCCCGCTCCTGCGGGACTCTTCACTCAAAGATATGATTTTCTAAACTTTACAGCTGGAAACGAATTCCAATGCTGTGGATACCACTAAATGGGTTAGTATGACGATAGGAATAGTCAACACCTAGACGAGTAGTTGCTCCCTCCTTTTTCGATAGACCAAAATCCATAGACGCTCCTGCCGTAGGACCAGTAAGCGCAGATAAGGCAATGTCGGACGCTCCACCAACGTTTCTAATGACATATCCACCTCTAAGTGCAAACAGTTTTTTGAATTTGTATTCAGCTCCAAACGCTATTTCATCTTTACTGAAAGAGTTTGAAGTAAACGTTCCAGCAAGAGTTATTTCGTGATTTAAAGTTTTATTTCTCCAATGATAGGCCAATCCAATATTTAGCAAGGATGGCAACTCATACTTAGCAGCACGGTACTCCAAAGTCAGACTGTTACCTGTGGTTGGGATATCTCCTCGAACAGAAAGTGCATCACCACCCATCTTTAAAGGTGGGCCAACATTCTTAAGTGACATGCCAATCGAAACATTGTTCTTATTCTTAGCTTTCTTCCGATCGCCCAACGTAGTCACATATTGAATACCAACATCAAATGCTATTCCCGTTGCACTAAGATTGTCGATACTTTCAGAAATAATTCTAACAGTAGCACCAGCATGAATACTGTTTGAAAAAGACTTTGCGTAAGACACTCCAATGTTTAACAAGCTTGGGGAAAAAGTGCCAAATCCTCCGCTTGGTAATTCAGAAGAAGTTTTTTCAATCTCACCAAAGCTCATTGCCATAACACCAATTCCTAAAACTCCTGCTTCACCCAATTTCTGAGCAATACCAGCTGAATTGACCATGATGCCTGACCCAACCAACCATTGAGTATTGGAAAACAGGACTTCGGTTTTTTGAACAAATGCCATTCCGGCAATATTCATAAACTGAGCTTCCAATCCTCTAATACTAGATGAATTAGCATTACCCCATCCCGAACTTCTTGCCCATGGATTGATGAGCAATTCTGTAGCACCAGCCTGTCCTGCTCTATCTGCGTTACCAGCCAAAGCGGCACCAGGTAGGCTAGAGCCAACAAGAGTTGCTATGATTAAAATACTTAGAAATCTTCCCATTTGAATGATTTGTTATCCTTACAAAATTGCCTTTAGAATGATTGAAGATCCAACTGACGAATCGTTCCGAACCATTTCAAAATTTTCTCTCCAATCCCAGGGGCATCTACATGTATTATGTACATACCGCTTCCTATTGGAATACCTGCATGATTCTTTAAATCCCATGAAACCGATGTGATATCAGAAGCTTTACTGAAGCTTCTAACTAGCACTCCATTAACCGTGTAAATAGATATCTCACATACATCTGGCAAATTGACAATTTTCACAACATTATCCAGTTGATTCACTTCATAGCCTGAAGCTCCGAAATAAGGATTCGGTACAACTCTAATATCGCTTAAAGCATCTTCTGCTGTGGCGAAATCACCTCGCGTAACGGCAAGGTTAGATGTGTTAAAGGTGTACATCGGCAGGTTGTCATTCTCGGGTACTTCCGCTTGCCATGAAGTTGCCAAATCTGCTTTAAACGGTTTAGTAACTCTTAAATTGATTGTAACATCAGAAGCCAAAAGCTTGGTATCCTGTTCTAGTAGAGGTGCTCCAACCCACATACAATCCCCGTAGACTTTTCTCTTATCGTTTGACTGAGGAGCATAATCATTCGCAGAAAGTTTATCAAAGAGAAACTGCCCCTCATCATAACTAGGCATCACGTCATTTCCATCATTATTATGACCAAATACATAGATAAAGTGCATCCCGCCAAATAGCGTGTTAAAGAAAAGCTCACTTGGATTGAAGACTTCATCATATATCTCGGAAGTTGGATTCCAAATCATGTCAGCACCATTCTGGTCTCGTAACCAAGAATTTTCACCGAATGCCATATTTAGTCGTTCTCCAGTTTCGACATTAACTGCATAACCTGGGAACCAGCTCATACCAAATGTTCCATCATTCAGTGACTCGCCATCTTTATCAACTGAAGGTGACATTCTCAAACCATGGGATTTAGCATCTCCTTCCAGAAACAAAGTTTCCCTACCAACCTCAATTACTGGAACTCTACTCCATTTATCCCGATCACTAGTAATATGAATGTCAACACCTGCTAGGTCCTCCAATCTTGTAAAAGATCGGAATCCATCCCAAGCTGGCATCCCAGTGAATTGGATAGTATCGATGCTCAAATCTCGAGACAATCGATATGGGGCCATCGACCCGTTCAATACAGATTCATAGACTTGATTATCATCTACTCCTGCAAAATCAATTGGTTCATCTTCTTCATTTACTTGTGTTCCCGACATAATCCAATTCTGGGATGTTGATCCGTCTTGATCTGGGATACCAGTCAACCAAAATGGTGGGTGTGCAAAGTTTATAGATCCTGAAATGAAACCATTGGAGATGTCATCAGGCTCTCCTGGATTTGTAACCTGTTCCATAAAAATGGAAAGACCAATTTCTTCAATCAACTGTT
>JBLFWJ010000195.1:0-5706 GCA_047611425.1 Bacteroidia bacterium
ACTGAAATAGAGTGTGGCAGGGCGGAAGAGCCATGTTTTCCACATCGGCAACGTTCCAAGCACTTACAATCAACCTTCTGGAATCTGGATTGGTTTTAATGCTGTTGATTAGATTAGATATCTGATCAATAGTTTCACCATTTCCTTTTGGCCAGCTTCGCCATTGATGTCCATACACGGGACCGAGATTTCCACCTTCATCTGCCCAATCATCCCAAATTCTAACGTTGTTGTCTTTGAGATAAGCTATGTTCGTGTCTCCTTGAAGGAACCACAATAACTCATGAATAATGGATCGTAAATGAAGCTTTTTGGTTGTCACAACCGGAAAGCCTTTAGAAAGGTCAAACCGCATCTGATAACCGAAAATGCTAAGTGTTCCCGTTCCTGTTCTGTCTTCTTTGAATGTGCCTTCGTCAAGCACTTTTTGCATAAGATCGAGGTATGGCTTCATATTTATTTCTCGAATCGCATTTCAGAATTCGATCCCCTCAAAACCATAAGGTTACCGTTGATTTCGTATTCCGTGCAGCTGGTTAAATAGCTGTAAAATTCAATTTGTGGTAATAATGTGCTATCCGAGGCTGTGTCTCCACAGCATAGATTGCTGATTTGAAGCGTTCCATCCTTCCAAACCTCGACACTACCTCTAAAATGCCTTTTTGGGCCTTCACCAGTTATATCTTCACTATTGTCAAAATCAATATTGACCAATGTGTCATAAGTAAGAATCGAATCAGCTTCGTAGCTAACAAATGTCCACCGCGCATTTATTTCGTGATTCTTGTCTACCGTTGAGCAAGAACTAGAAAGGATTACAAGCAATAGGGAAATTGCAATTCCAGCAACCTTTACATGGGTAAAATAGCTCATGGATCTTGGATCGTTCTGGCTTTGAATTCGCCATGTGTGATGTTCAGCGAATTGCCTTCTCCATCACCAAATTTACAATTGAAAGTGCCTTGTGAGATTGCATTATACAATTCATCGGAGACAGCTTTGTGTGCCGTTATTTCAAATGCCGAACTATCTTGGGGTCCTGCGAAAAGAAGACCCGAAGACCAAATTTTCCCAGTTTCATCAGTGTACGTAAAAACGGCTCCTGCAGTGCTTCCGCTTATGCTATCGTCACTCCACATTCCATAATTCTTCTGCCCAAGTGCCCAAATATTAAATCGTTCATTAAAGGATGGGGAATCATTGAATAATTCGACCATCTCGACAATTATGGAATTGTTTAAATAATCCGGCTCATTCGTTGGTTTAGAGAATAAGGTGTATTCACTTGCGGCCCAAGTACAGCAACTTGAATCTTGATGAGCAGTCCAGTCTAGTTTTTTCCCTGGTCCATTTCCGTATTCACTTTCACCATTAATGTATTTCACCGTGCTCCCATTTACATCAAATTGAATGTAAAACGGAATGTCTGGAGTAGGGTCGTTGGGCTCTTCTTTTTCACAGGATGAAATGGCAATCATTGAAAAGAACAGAACACTGCACGCACCAACAGTAGATAAGAAATGTTTGGAAATCATATCACAAATGTAAATCGATTTGGTGCCGTAAAAGGCCTAGAAAGCCTAAAGAGATTAACCGTGTTTTCAACAGATTAGTATGCGATTTCAAGCTTAATTGGCAAATGATCCGAGAAACCCGCTACATACTTGGGACCTGCGTACGTTCGATTTGGAACAGGGCCCTTTTTCGGATCTTCATATAATATTGAGGGGTCCTTATAAATACTCATTTCGAATTTTGCACTTCCGTCTCTCTCGATGTTTTTAGAAACAAGAAATTGATCGAGCATGCCCCAAACGCCTTTGTAATTGTACGTTCCAAGGCTGTCCATTTGCATTTGATAAGCCAAGTTTCTTAGCGGGCCAATCCCATCCGGATCAGAATCCAACATGTTGGTCATGCTCTTATTATCGGGGTGATCATTGAAGTCTCCCATTGCAATGATCATTGCAGTCGGGTTGGAAACCAATACGGAATCAGCTTTTCCTCTTAAGATAGAAGCAGCTTTCAATCTTTTAAATTCACTTGCTTCCTGACCACCTCTTCTTGACGACCAGTGGTTTACAAACACGTGTGTTTCAGCTCCATACATCATTCCTTTTACGTGTAGGATGTCTCGAGTTGTGGTCTCTGGTTCTTCCTTGTAATAAATGGAATATGCTTGATGTTCCATGTAACGGAACACGTTTCGCTTGTAAGCAAATGCCACGTCAATTCCACGTCTGTCTGGACTGTCCTCATGGATTACCGCATATCCGCCAGATCCAAGGTCTCCACTATTCATCAAATCCTCAACAACTTTTTTGTTTTCGACTTCACATAAACCAATCAAATCAGGAGCATCATTGTCATTTGCCGCGTAAATAACAGATGCTAAATCGGTAAGCTTCTTATTGTACCGTTCCAATGTCCACTCTTTCTTTCCTTCAGGAGTGAAATCATCGTCAAACGTGGTTGAGTCATTTTCTATGTCGAAAAGATTCTCAACGTTGTAAAAGACAATCGATGCCTTCTTTGAACTTTTTTGAGCTAAACCATTAAAAGTTATCGCAATGGCGAGAAATGTGAGAAGTGTAGATTTCATTTTTAGCGTGTTTGAAGGTTAGACAAAGTAAGCAGATCTGCGTTTGGCACGCACTTTGGAATTCGGTTAGTGAACTTTAAAACCAACACGTCATGAAACATGCATTACTTTCTTTAGGATTGGCTTTGACAACTTTGGTTGCTCAGGCATACCAAACATCAGACCTAACTGTTCGGTTAGAAAAGAACGGGCTGTTCACGGTAGTTGTAAACGGTCAAAAACAGGCCAGCAATTCAAATATATTCAGGTTTGACCGAATGGCACCAGGTATTCATCCCATTCAGGTTTTAAGGAACAATTACTGGGGATCTCCAGCGGTGGTTTACAGCGGTAAAATCAGAGTGCCAAGATCTAGTAAAGTGAAGGCGACTTTGAATAACCGAAACCAGTTGAGAGTGAGTTTCCGTCCATTGGTGCATCTTGGAAATCAGCAAGGTGGTGGGTACGGGCAAACGACTTTTGCAAATTCATCAGGATACGGGCAAATTCAACATCCACAACCCGTGGTTTGTGCACCACCCGCTCCGGTTCATTTTGGAATGGCTCCATTTCAGTTCAATCGTACTCGTGAAATGATGGATGATGTACCGTTTGACGATGATAAGTTGATGATTGCGCGTCAAGCAATTAGAATGAATGGAATAAGTGCTGAACAATTATTGACGTTGCTTCACATAATGACATTCGATTCAAACAAATTGCAACTGGCGAAATTTGCTTATGAATTTGTGAGTGACCCAGAGAGCTACTTCATTCTGAATGATGCATTAACATTCAGTAGTAGCATCAGAGAATTGGATAACTTTATCCACGGACACTGATAAATAAAAATCGAAAAGAGAGCCCGTTTCAGAAATGAGACGGGCTTTTTTTAATAGGTGACTATCCGATCACTTTGATTCCGAGCCATGTAGGTTCTTATAATCCTACGGGCATCGGGATTGTCATCGTAAAGAGTGATGAAGGTATCCAGAGCTGAAGGGTCAGACATATTCTCGTCTTTATCCATGAACCCGAACCCTTTGAATTTTCCCCCCTCAATCTGAACAATTGAAACTTCATCATGCGCTCGGCCACGGCCAACAATGATTAAGTTCTTGTAATTGAAGCTCAGGTTTTCCATCGCCTTCTGAGCCCTCTTATTGTAAGTCTCAGGCTCTTCACGACCAATTGCAGCACCATGGCAGCGCTTGATCTGTGTCATCATGCACTTACCATTTTGAGACTTTTCCAGATTAAGAAGGCAATGACACAATTTGAATTCTTCCGCTTTTCGTTTTAGAATTTGTTGGCCAGCTCCAATCGTCCGAACTTCAAGAATGGCTTTGTCGCGTTGGTTTTTTCCTTTCGCTGCCATCCTCAGAAACCCATTCTGATCAGTGTAGCTGACAATGGCCGCTGGGAAGAAGGGCTTTTTTAATGCGTGGTTAATTGGAGGTTGATGTTTTTTAATCTCTGCAGATTCCAGTAACAGGGCCGCCAATTCACTACCGGTTCTTGTGGTTGTGATCGAGTGAACTTTCTTCCAAAGTTGCTTGGTTCTGCCAGTCGCTTTCGCACTAAAATGACTCAATACCCGCTTTCGAATATGCTTGCTTTTTCCGATATAGAGAATTTCGTTTTCTTCTCCATGGAAGTAATAAATACCTGCATCATCAGGCAATTTATCCATATAGTGATGCTCCAAATTTGGAGGTAATTTCAATTTTGGCAAATCATCCTTTAAGTGATTCCAAAGTGCTTTTTGATCCTTCTTGTAAAGAATATGAAGCAATTCAACCGTTGCTGCAGCATCGCCTTCGGCTCGGTGCCGATCTTGCACTTCAATACCTACGGTTTTGCATAGCTTTCCTAAACTATAAGAAGGATGGCCAGGGATGATTGCTCGACTTGCTTCAACGGTGCAAATGGTTTTTCGCTCGTACTTAAATCCGAGCTGAGAAAATTCCTGCTTTAAGAATGGGTAATCGAAACCTGAATTGTGGGCAACAAGAATTTTCCCTTCCGTTATCTCAACAATCTTTTTAGCCAATTCAAAAAACCTAGGGCTCTCGGCCACTAAACGATTTGTAATGCCCGTAAGTCGCTGAACAAAGGGGTCAATCCTTCTTTCAGGATTCACCAAGCTAGAAAAACGTTCTATTTCAGTCTCGCCATCCGTTACGATAATCGCCACTTCGGTCACCTTGCCATCGGCAAGTGTCCCTGTGGTTTCAAGGTCAACTACGGCAAATAATGGACGTTCTGTGGTGGCGTCTTTCTCGTTCGACATTCGCTTCAAATGTAAAAAAGGTAAAGACAATCGACCGACCTCTTTTTTCAACCATATTTGTTGTCATGAGGGTGGTGATTCAAAGAGTATCCGAGGCCAGCGTTACAGTGGATAATGAAGTTATTGGTCAAATCAAAACTGGGTTATTAATTCTGCTTGGAATTGAAACTGCGGACGATAAATCTGATTTGGAATGGCTGTGCAACAAGATTATCAAGCTCAGGATTTTCGAGGACGCTGATCAGAATATGAACCTATCCGTAACGGATGTTGAAGGAGAGTTGCTTGTAGTTAGCCAGTTTACTTTGTATGGCTCAACGAAAAAAGGAACGAGGCCATCATTCATTAAAGCTGCAAGGCCAGAACAGGCTGAACCGCTTTATGAGGCGTTCTGTAAACGATTGGAGGAACTGACTGGGAAACCAGCTGCAATGGGCAAGTTTGGAGCTATGATGGATGTGAAGCTGGTTAATGACGGGCCCGTTACAATCATAATCGATTCTAAAAATCGTGACTAAAATCCTTCGAAAACACCTAGCCCAAAAAGGGAGTAATCGTATTTCACTGGATCTTCGGGATCTAATTTTCTAAGCGAAGCATCCAATTCGGATACTGCTTTCCAATCGTCTTGTTTTCGATTTAGCAACCCCAGCTTTCGAGCAACTCGGCCACTATGAACGTCCAATGGACAGGATAGGAGCGAGGTTGGAATTTGGTTCCAAATACCGAAATCAACGCCTCGGTGGTTCGATCTAATCATCCATCTTAGGTACATGTTGATTCGTTTTGCTGCACTTCCTTTTAAAGGATCAGCCACATGTTTTTCGATTCG
>JBLFWJ010000196.1:0-5693 GCA_047611425.1 Bacteroidia bacterium
CGCCAACATGGCCAGAAATTCTTCTTGCGAATTGATTCTAAATAGATCGATAAAGCAGAAAACGACCTTATGCTTGCCCGCCATGTCTTGGGCAACCGTTCTCATTAACGATGATTTCCCCCAGCGTCTTGGCGATATGAGAATTGTATTCACTCCGCTGCGTGCGTTTGATACCAAACGCTTTCGCTCTTCTTCCCTATCCGTAAAATTGTTTTGCTCGTGCGTAACGAGCTTTCCAAAGCTGAATGGTGATTCCATAACTACATTCTTAACTCACCCAAAGGTAAGTAATATTATAGTGAGCCAAATAACTCACCTTATGGTTACTTACCATGTAGTGAGTTGATAAAAACTCAAACCCTATCATTTATCCAACGCCTGTAATCAATAAAATCTTGCTGATACATTGGATCAAACGAAAAAGAAAGGGAGCCAATTGGCTCCCTTTTTATTTGCGATTACTTGTTGATCTGCATAAAGTTTAAACGGCACTTTATCTAATTTAATTAGCCAGACGCTTCGTTCCTCAGCGAGACAAAAATAAGATGCGGAGTTCTCCATTTGTTTCGCTGAGGAACGAAGCGTCTCAACTTTCGCATAGATGCCGTTAAATGGGAAATAAGCTTTTACTTAAGGTACTTTTCAAGTGTTTTGGCAATCCGTTCCACAACACCAACAACCAGAGCATTGCCCATAAAGAAGGCTCGTTTGGAATCTGAGATTCCGTCCAGCTTTGTGTGATCATCTGGAAACATGTTAAGCCGTTCTAACTCCATCGGAGTCAATCTTCGGAGCTTTCCATTTTGAGACACCACATGCTTTATTCGGGACGGTGAACGTCCGCCTTCGCCTGTAATCACGGTTCTTGACGGCTTATCCAACGGGTCTGGAAAATGCATCCCTCCTTCAGCGTAGCGGTAATGAAAATTGCCGGCTTTATTGAATCGCTCTTCATTCTTCGCACCCTTCATATACTGCCACTTCGGCAAATCTTCTTCCTTTAAGTAAAAGGAGGAATCAACCTTTTTGGCAGGAACTAAAATGTCCTTCAACGTGATTCTCGGCCCATCATAATTTGCTTCCGTTTTCATTGTGAAAAACGAACCATTAATCATGAAACCAGCGTTCTCAAATGGATTCTTCTTTTTGTCAATATTGAAAGTTTCGCTGAGCTTGACAAGATCTGAATCCAACGATTCTGAGCGTAGCTCCTTGACTTGATCCACCGGAAATGTTTCCGCAAAAATTCCGGTTTCAAGAATAAGGTCGGATGGAGACTTGAGCTTGGAGATTCGTTTGTATCCGGCCGTTCCTTTCTTGTATCCAAAAATGAAAACACGTCTTCTACGTTGAGGCATTCCAAAGTCGGCAGCATTGATTACCCTCCACTCCACCGCATAACCCAATTGATTCAAACTGGACAGCATCACTGCAAAATCTCTTCCCCTCTGAATGGCAGGAGAAATCAGCAATCGATCTACATTTTCAAGAAACAAATGGTCAGGTGCCTTCTTGCCTTTATCCTCAAGAATTCGGAAGATTTGCCACCACAGCACCCCTTTCTTACCAATCAATCCACCCGAGTTTTTTAGAGTAGATGCCACCGAATAATCTTGACAGGGAAATCCTCCGACCAGCAAGTCGTGATAAGGAATGTCAGCTGAAGGAACATCTGAAATGTCTCGATTTCGATGGTTGGAATCTGGCCAGTGCGTTTCATAGACTTTACTTGCATGCTGCACTTTGGTGCTTGGTTCAAATTGATTGCTCCAAACTACTTCGTAGGCGGATTTCGGATCTTTCGGATAGCCTTCCAAACCAACTCGGAAGCCACCAACACCTGCAAACAACTCAACCACCTTAATCGGCATTCGGCCAAGATCCGAAAACTGAACCTTGGATCCTAATTCAATCTGATTTCGATACTAACATACGTTAGCTGAAAACTCGAAAATCCTGCATCCCGCTCCCCTACTCAATTTTCTACATTTGGTCACGTTGGGGATGGAGAATGGTTAAAAGGGTAATAATCGCAATTGTAGTTCTTGGGTTAATCGGAGGGGTTGCCGCGTGGTACCTCATCGACAGGCAGGAGACGTTGCAACTTTCAGATCCAGCACAGGCCATACCAATTGATGCCGCCTTGATTCTCCGCTTTCCAGAGTTCAGGAAAGCCTTGGAGCATTTCGAAGAAAGCCAATACCACCATCGACTTAATGACATTTCGAATATCCAGCGGATCCGCCATTGGGGGCTTCGATTGGATTCAGTTCTCAGTGAGGACAATCTGTTTGCCAAGAGTTTTGGTGAGTCGTCTTGGTATGTGAGCTACCATTTTCCGGATGAGAAGACATCGGTTCCATTCTATTGTCATCAGCTAGAGAATCAACCAAGTCCAGAACAAATGAAATTGTTCATGGATGATTTGTTCGGGTCAAAAGCGACCTACTCGCAACAGATGTTGAGTGGACAAACCGTTTACAAAGCTGTGTTTGAAGAACCGTTTGAAATGGTGCAGTTCTGCATTATGAATGGTGTACTGATGTTTTCCGATAATGATGGTTTATTGGCAACTGCCATAGATCAACTCAGTACCAAAAATGGTTTAACAGAAACGGCCAATTTTCAGAAAATGCTGGAGGTTCACGGTGAGCACGTGGACTTGAATGTTTACCTCCCCTATTCACAATCAGATAACCTGCTTCGACCGATTCTTAAAAACCACAGCCTTGATTTGAAAACAGGTATGGGTTCGATTGCCGATTGGACCCAACTCGACATCAACTTTAAAGAAGAAGGGGTGATGTTTAATGGATTCACATTTGTTGAAGACAGCACCGACATGCTTCTAAACCTGATTCGAGGTCAGGAGCCTCAACACTTGGAAGCATCAAGT
Source organism: Bacteroidia bacterium (assembly GCA_047611425.1). Lineage (GTDB taxonomy): Bacteria > Bacteroidota > Bacteroidia > UBA10329 > UBA10329 > JBLFWJ01. The sequence goes on from JBLFWJ010000196.1 coordinate 2,897, forward strand.
ATTCTTCCGTCAAACCTTGTTTACCTGCAGTACATTGGAATAAGTGACTTACCCCTTTATCTCGAGAATCAAATTGCTATCAGAGAGAATCGCGGCACACTTGATTCCATTACAGGCAAGTTGAGCACTATTAAAATTGATGCACAAGCCGACTTTTACGACTGGATTGGTAATGGCTTTGGAACCTGCATCACGGCACCAAGAGGCAGCAAATACCATGAGAACAGCTACTTCATCATCCAAATGAAAGACAGATCTGCAGCGCTGGCTGGTTTAGAAAACTTGGACACCGAGTTACTTGGTGCTGATAATATTGCTTCAACAGCCACAATGAATGAGGTGGCGTTTTACCCAACGGCTGTTCCTCAACTTTTGCCATTGCTCCTGTCAACCGGAAAAGGACTGGAGCAATTATCTCGATACATGATTTTGGATGACCATGTGGTTTTCGGCCATGATGAATCAGCACTACGAGCGTATTTGAAATACATAGTAGCTGATAAGGAACTGTCTAAGGATTTGAGCTTTTCATCCTTTAAGGAGCATTTAGCGTCCAGATCAAACCTTTTCATCTATTCCAAGATTCTTCCAGCCTATCCGATTCTAGAACACCATCTTTCCTATCAAACACAAGGAAAGATCACCGATCTAAAAGAATGGTTAGGTGAATTTGGATCATTCGGCCTTCAGCTTAGCGATAACGGCCAAGCCATCTACACCAACGCCTATTTGAGTTATGGTGCCGAAACCATTGAAGACGCTGGTGGCGGTTACGAATGTGAATTAGATACAGTAGCTGTCATCTCACCAACTTTCGTTACCAACCATTATAATAAGGAGCAAGAAGTGATGGTTCAGGACGCCAAAAACCAACTCTACTTATTTAATAGAATTGGAAAGGAAATCTGGAAAAGAGAAATTGACGGGTCAATCAAAAGTGAAATTCACGAGGTGGATGCATTCAAAAATGGAAAGATTCAATTTGTCTTCAACACTGAAACTAAGATCTATTTAATAGACCGAAAGGGGAACGATGTAGATGGTTTTCCGATTAGGTTGAAAGCCAACGCGATTACCCCTTTATGCGTAGCCAATTATGACAATAAGCGGAACTACCGGTTGGTTATTACATGCGAAAACAATCGAATTTACAATTACACCCTTTCCGGAAAAGCTACACAGGGTTGGAGCCACAACAAGGCCAAAGACCCAACCACAAAAGGGTTTCAGCATTTTAGTGTTAGCGGGAAGGACTACTACGTTACGGCTGAGTCAAATGGTAAAGTGCATTTGCTAGATAGGCGAGGAAAGAACCGAGTGAAAGTTGGCAAGCGCGTTGAAAACTTCAGCGACCAGGATCTTCAGGTTTTTGTAGGAAAGAATTCCAGTTCAACTGCTATCTATGCAACAGACACCTCAGGCGTACTCTTCAGAATTAGCTTAAAAGGTAAAGTCTCGAGCATGAAATTGGCAAGCATGAGCAGCAAGCATGAATTTATTGTTTCGGATCTTGATGGTGACCAAAAACCGGAGTTCATTTTTAACGATTTGAATTTGTTAACCGTTTATGACGACAAGTATCAAAAGGTAAAGGAGCTAAGATTGAGTCCTGAAACCTACGGGCCTTTTGTAGTTAGGTTAGAAGAAGGTAAGTCGGGCATCGGTCTGTACAACCCGGCAGATGGCGATATCACCTTGTTGGACAAGGGCCTAAATACTATGTCAGGTTTTCCTCAAACGGGATTCTCTAGGTTTGATTTGGTATTGAAAAACGAACCAACCAGCCCCAATCTCATAGCAACTACGATGGAAGATAACCAAGTACTCATCTTCGGATTGGACTAACTTTTCTATTTTTAGCACAAATCAATTCTCGTTCTCATGCTTCGACCTCTACTTAAATCCTCGGTTGGAATTCTTCTTTTTTGCTCAATCCTATTTGGGCTAAATTCCTGTACTCAGGATTATTTCAAATTGGAAAACCTAAAAGATGACCCCTTCACCTGGTCTCCAGACCTTGCTTTTCCGCTGGTGTTCAGCACGCTTAACGCTGCTGACATCATCACCAACGTAGACACTACCAACATATATATGGTTGACGATGACAATTTCGTCACGCTGATTTACAGAAACGTAGTTTTCTCTAAAACGATCAATGATTTATTTAAAATTCCTAATGCTATCCCTTTCCTAGACTCAAGATCACTAAGTGGTACTGAAGTTTCTGATTTCAATAACAATGGGTCGGTAAGCGCGCCTTTTAACGGTGACCATGGCTTTGATTTGGACACAACAGCGGCAACGGCTCAGTTAGAGTTTGTTGAATTCTATGATGGTTCAACTATGGAAGTTGCTTTACTGGGAGACTTCTTAGCAGAAGGATCTGTTACTGTTAGCTATCCAGAACTTACGCTTTCGGGAGTTCCGTTATCTCATACATTCAATTTCGACAACACAACCGGACAAGGAATTAGTCAATCTGCTAGTAAGGATATCGCAGGTTATCGACTTGTACTTTCTGCTCCAACTCCCAATAATCTAGAGATGAATTATCAATTCAATCTTACGACCGGAAGCGTTGATGCATCCAATTCAATTCAGGCGATAAGTGTTTTGAATAATGCTCGCATTGGCCTGACGGTAGGTGATTTTGGACAAATAAATTTGGAAATCGCACCGGATGTAGTAGACATTGACATTCTGGACAATCAACAGGAAGGAAATCTCAACTTTATTGATCCACGACTAAAAGTCACGATGAAGAATTCCTTTGGAATGTCCATGCAAGGAACAATCA
>JBLFWJ010000197.1:0-5657 GCA_047611425.1 Bacteroidia bacterium
CGAGTGCAACACTACGTTAAATAGTGGCAAATCCGGGCTACAGAAATCTCAATTGTAAGACAATCTCAACTTCTTGAACGTCTTGTCATCAATCGCTTCTAACGCTTTTTGCACCACTTCATCTTCTTGATTGATTACTCTGAAGTACTCTTGAGTTTTCCAAAGTGATCGGGCTGTCAAAGCTTTAATTCGGGTTCTTATTAGATGATCCGAAACTTCAAGATCGGTAGAATCCACCTCAATTTCTTCCGCTTTAGCTGCTTCGATAAATTTATCCATCAGTGGGTCATCAACGATAAAACCTTTGTTGAATGAATCAAAATCTGGATAGTCTTCTTTGAATTGTTTGCGGTTCACATCAACATGCTCATTCACAAATTGATTGAACAATCCTTTGCTCCAAAGATCTACGTACAAGTCCGAATTTTCGCTGGTATCCAACGGAATGAAAATATCCGGCATTACGCCTCCTCCACCATAAACCGTTCGTTTGTTATCAGTTTCAAACTTCTGACTTTCATCAAACTCTACGCTATCAGCATGGAACAATTCACCATTCTCTTGTCGTCTTCGGTTCTCCTTTCTATAAGCCTCTTCGCCCTCATCGTACGGCCGTTGAATACAGCGTCCACTTGGCGTGTAGTATCGAGCAGTTGTTAATTTCAAGACTGATCCATCTCTCAATTTAAATGGTCGTTGAACAAGTCCTTTACCGAAGGATCTTCTGCCAATCACCAATCCTCGGTCATGATCCTGAATGGCTCCTGATACAATCTCCGATGCGGAAGCCGACCCTTCATTGATCAACATTACTAGTTTGCCTTTTTCAAACCTTCCGGAAGATGTAGCTGCGTTTTCTCTTCTTGGAGAGGAAACACCTTCGGTATAAACGATCAAGTCTTTGGATTCAAGAAATTCATCAGCCAAATCAATCGCTGTCTTTAAATATCCTCCAGAGTTCCCTCTAAGATCAAAGACTAGATTCTTCATGCCGGCCCCAAGAAGCCCTGTCATGGCCTCATTATATTCATCCATGCTTGTATGTGAAAACCGGTTTAATTTGATGTAACCTGTTTCTTCGTTCAGCATGTAAGATGCGTCAATACTGAAAATTGGAATCTTATCACGGGTAATCGCGAAGCTCAAAATGTCTTTTACGCCACGTCTATAAATTCCAACGTTTACGATAGTTCCTTTATCGCCTCTCAATTTCTTGATTACATCTCTATTCGTAATTCCGTTTCCGGCTACCGTGCTGTCTTCAATGGTAACAATCTTATCTCCAGAACGAATTCCAAGTGCCTCAGATGGGCCTCCAGAAATTGGTGATACAACGGCAATCGTGTCTTTGATAATGTTGAATTGAATGCCAATGCCTTCGAAATTACCGGCCAAAGGCTCGTTCATTTTCTTGTACTCATCGGCAGTCATGTACTCGGAATGTGGATCTAACTCCTCCACCATGGCTCGTACGGCTTGCTCCAAAAGTGGCTCCATCTCTACGGAATCGACATACTTGGTTTCCATATAATTTAAGATGTCATCAAACTTTAACCGTTGATCATCTCGGATGGTTCGCTGGGCAAATACGGTTGAGACACTAAAACCCAACATTAGAACGATAAGTGATACTCTTTGCATGTAATCGGAATTGTGGGCCCTTCTGGCCCGATGTGCGTGGCTAATTGAACGCCAAAATCGGAAAAATGGTACGCTATACCTACGCTTAATGTGTTAAAATGTTCAAATGACTTCCAAAGCTAATGCCATCTTTCAGAAATCTAGAATAGCGGTATTGATAAACACTCATGTAAGATCGTTCAAATGGGCTATAAGTCTGTATGAAATCGTGGCCGAAGTATTCGGCCAAACCACCGAACCATCCAAGACAGATTGAACAATCTTGTCTTTCCTTCAGATAAATCCGAAATCTCACAAAGCAGTAAGAGTCACCGTTTGGATAGACTTACCCTGATTCTACAGAATTACTTCCGTAGAAAGAATTCGGCTAAATACGTAGGATTAAAAGTCGATGTAGGTGAACAATCTGTTCCACCGAATCTTGTCGATTAAATTATCTGCGTAGTTGTTGAGCGAAAGCCAAATGAATACCGCTTTGCCCACAATATGGTCTTCCGGTACGAATCCCCAAAATCGCGAATCGGCCGAATTGTGTCGATTATCTCCCATCATGAAGTAGTAGTCCATCTTAAAGGTGTAAGATGAAGCCTCCACTCCATTGATATAGATTTTCTCTTCTTCTACCTTAAGGTCATTGGACTCATAAAATGAAATCGCTCGCTCATAAAGAGGTAATACTTCAATATTTAGCTCTACTGTTTCACCAGCCTTTGGAATGTAGATCGATCCGAAATTATCCTCGTTCCATGGAAATGCTTCGTTTTGAGGATAGATGTATTCCTCTCTCCTACCTTTTCTTTTCACTTCTGGAACGATCGCTTCAATGACCGGCTCGTTTTTCAGTTCCTCACTTACGCGATTACTCAAGAAAAACTTGTGATCCCCTTGGTTTGAGATTGGGCCACCATCTACAAGATCATACTTCTTCCTAAGTTTCGATTTCTTGTTCAGCATAACACCTGTGGTTTTCACCACATTAACCATTTGCATATCATCTGCTTGGTAATTCACCTCTCCATTGACATACACCACGCCATCAATAATTTTCAGGCTATCTCCTGGTATCGCAATACAACGCTTAATGTAGTTCTCGCGTTTATCCACTGGACGAAAATCCTCCATTGGGTAATTGAAAACCACGATGTCATTGTTCTTGATTTTCCCAAAACCTGGAAGTCTTTTGTAGGGAAGTTTGACGGATTCCGAATAAGACTTAGTTCCAGTTGTGAAAGGCATTGTATGATGTACCAATGGAAAAGCCAAAGGAGTAATCGGAATCCTTGGTCCGTAGCTCATCTTGCTTACAAAGAGAAAATCGCCAACCATTAGGCTTTTCTCCATTGACGAAGTTGGGATGGTGTACGCCTCAATAAGGAACATCCTGATAATGGTGGCTGCGACAACCGCAAAAATGATTGCGTCAAACCACTCTCTTACAAAGCCTTTTTTCTTGGCTTTAGGATCCTTTTTCCAAAATTTCCAATTCATGCTGCCGTAACCTCTATTGACTGGCCTTATTGCCAGAAGCCCGCGAAATTAACATCCTTTAGCAGGTCATCCATGGTGTAAAGTCCTTTTCGGCCATTCACCCATTCTGCAGCCAACACAGCACCCTTAGCAAAGCCAACCCTGCTCTTGGCCACGTGCTTTATTTCGAGGTCATCTATTTCAGATTTGTACTTGACAACATGTGTCCCAGGGGTTTTGTCTATTCGATGTGAATGCACTCCAATCTCATAGTTATTGGATGAATCACCCTTCACCCAAAGATCCTTTCGCTCCATGTTACGAGCAACATCCTCAGCTAGTCGAATGGCCGTACCACTTGGTGCATCTAACTTTTCGGTGTGATGGGTTTCATCAATGCTAACCTCATACTCTTCGTGATCAGACATCATCTTGGCCAACATCTCGTTCATCTTGAAAAACAGATTAACGCCAATGCTGAAGTTTGATGCGTAGAAAAGTGTCTTGTTGTGCTCTCTGCAAATCTCTTTTACGTGATCTAATTGGCCCATCCATCCGGTAGTTCCAACTACAACAGGAACGTCTGCATCAAAGCATTTGAAAATGTTTTTCACAACACTGTTTGGAGCTGTGAATTCGATGGCAACATCCACTCCTTCTAGTTGTGCCTTATCAGCCAACCAATCTTCTTCTTTGTCGAATTTCACGACAACTTCGTGTCCTCTTTGATTGGCAATGGATTCTATTTCCTTGCCCATTTTGCCGTAGCCGAGTAATGCGATTTTCATGGTTTTATTGATTGAGTATAAGCAAAACTATGCTTTTATCTGAGCCTCAGGGTAAGGCCTAATCCATAGACCTGTGCCTGCTGGTAGTCAATTGGCTCGATTACAGGTTTGATTTGAAGTGACAAATCCTCATCAACATTAAAATCAAAAAGATGACCGTCAACCGCAGCATCAATAATATTGAGTGCATAGAAAACACCAATAAAAACGTAGCTTAAATCCCGGTTTCTTCGGTAGTCTGCTTGTATGGTGCGTAGGTTATCATCCGAAAATTGTCCTTCGAATTGATCGATTGTTGTTGGATCACCATCAATTCGAATTAAGTATGCATCCTTGAATGTTCGGAACTTAGTATGATTCCAAACGGCACTGTAGATCAACCCACCAAACGCGCCATAGATGATGGGCAGTTTCCAGTATTTTCTATTGTAAATCTGGCCCGCACCAGGTGCTACTGCACTAAGCAATGTAGCGAGTTTGGGAGAATGAGGTTTCTTTTCCTTGGTTACTTCTTCTTCCACCTCCTCAATAAGCAAAGAGTCAGATAGCCCTACAACCAAGGAATCCGCAGATTGCGCGATTGACCCGAGAGGTGCAAACAAAAAAAGAAGTAAAAAAAAGACGTGTTGTCCAAGGCTCATGGCCAGAGATCAAGAATTGAAAGTATCCGTTTTAAATCTTCGGTTGACGAAAAATCAACCTCCAGTTTGCCTTTACCTGCTTTGTTTGCCTTAAGGTTTACAACAGCCCCAAGTTGCTCGCCAACATTCTTTCTTACCTGCTCCAATTCTTCTGGCAATACCTTCTTAGCAGTAGGTTTTTTTACGCCTCTAACTCTGTCTTCAATCTTCCTTACCGAAAGGTTTTCGGATACGATAGCTTTGAATAGAGCCAATTGATCTGCAGGATCTTCAACATTGATTATGGCCCTTGCATGCCCCATAGTAAGCTGATTGCTAATCAGACCTTTTTGAATTGCGGGTGGCAACTTGAGTAACCTCAAATAATTAGAAATTGTACTTCTTTGCTTCCCAACTCGACCGCTCAGTTCATCTTGCGTTATGTTGCATTCATCCATTAAGCGTTGGTACGAAATGGCAATTTCAATTGCATCAAGCTCTTGACGTTGAATATTCTCAACCAACGCCATTTCCAGCATTGCTTGATCATTCGCAATTCGGATGTAAGCCGGAATATCAGTTAAACCGGCAAGTTGAGACGCACGAAATCTTCGTTCTCCAGAAATCAGCTGATACTTGCCGTAACCAAGTTTCCTAACGGTTATCGGCTGGATTATTCCCAGCTGCCTAATTGAAGCGGCTAACTCGTCAAGTGCAATTTGATCAAATCGAGTTCTCGGCTGAAACGGGTTGGTTTCAATCTGGTCTATTGGTATACCAGATATGGTACTAACCGGAGTTTCCGATACAGCTTCTTTGGAGGTAATGTCCGTCCGGCTATCTTCTAAAAGGGCTCCTAGTCCTCTTCCTAATGAATTTCTCTTGGCCATTAGTTCAATATCTTTTCCGACTCTTTAATCCTCGTCATATCGTTCTTCTGAAGAATCTCTCTAGCCAAGTTCAAGTAATTGGTAGCACCCTTAGAACTTGCATCGTGCATGATTATGCTTACACCAAAACTAGGTGCCTCACCCAATTTTGTATTTCTATTGATGATGGTATCGAAAACCATATCCTGAAAATGCGTTTTCACTTCATCAACCACTTGGTTGGAAAGTCGCAATCGTACATCATACATTGT
>JBLFWJ010000198.1:0-5614 GCA_047611425.1 Bacteroidia bacterium
CCTTCGTCAGCGAAGCAAGCAGCAAGGTTCGAGATCTTCGTTTGTTTCCCTGAGGAACGAAGGGTCTCCATTCTGAATCAAAAGGTTACGGCAGCACTAAATTTCTTATGCTGGCAACTTTACGGACTATCATTTTCAGGAATAACTATTCGCCAGGATGATAAATCCGTTCTGCGGACTTGAAAATTTCATCTCGATCAAGCGTCATTGTTTTAGTTTCTTGATCAGCATACATCTGCATTTGATCCGTGTAATGAGGTGATTCTGGCCGACTACTTGCCCCAAATGGATGCAACGTTTCAATTTTAACTGGGCCTCCATCCTCTGGCCATTGGGCAAAATGCACGTAAGAATCAGCCACGTAAGGTTTGTATCTGCCGTTTTTATGATCTTGGTTGTAGTTGGCAGCCAATGCATCTGGGAAGCCGGATAATGGCAAATCAACATCAGCCCTCACATGACGCTGAACTTCTCCTAATACCGGAATCACCCCATTGTAATGTTCATCGATTTGCTGCTTTGCCCAAATCAAGGATTCCAAATAAACTGAATCTGCAATGCTTACGGTTCCCTTGAAAGCGCCATCTCCATAACCAAGAATCTTCCACATCTTTTGAAACGTGATTAAATAGGCAGCAGCGCCAACGCTTTCTTTATGCGCAATTCGATCCCATTTATTAATGGCTTCCATTAGTGGCTTTACTTCAGGATGATCTTCAAAAGTTGCCGCGAATAAATTCTCAATCGAGTTCATGAAATTGGTGCACTCCGGAAACTCATAATCAAACTTCATTTCCTTCATTCTATCGTAGGTAATCTTTTCAGAAGCAGGTTCATCCATCAACTCCAAAAACCTTTTGGATCGATGGTTTTCACCTTTATCCACTCCCCAACCGTAGTATTCAGGATAGTCATCCAATGTGCCCCATTCTTCCTTGGCTGTGGCATGAGCAGGGTTGCAATTGGCATTAAATACCCAACCACATTTTGGGTTGGTAACTTGAACCAATTCATCTGGAGTGTGAAATCCTGACCAACAAGTAGAGTCTGAATTACAAGGCACCACTCCTGAATAATCCACACTCGGATTACGAGTAGGCATTAGCGCATTATTGATGAAGAAAACGGTGTCGTTTTTGTCGGCATAAAGGATGTTGAAACGAGCGACAGACCCTATGCTCACTGCATCATAGAACTCTGTGAAATTCTTGGCTTTGTTCATTCTGTACCATTGTTCGCCAACCCGAACCTTTTCGTTGGCTCCGAATTTTACGGCATAGAAACTGCCATCCTTCGATTCAATTGTGGCGCCAACTTCTGACCAATAAGTCATTTTTCGCACTGGAATTACGGGCAACCATTTCTTGATTTTTACCTTCAGCCAAACCGGACGCTTTTCCAGTTGTTTCCATTCACCGTTATACAGATAGGTGTGTTTCTTTTTAGGGTGCATTTCCAATTCGAACACATCCACCAGATCAAGGTGATTGAAAGTGTGTGCCCAGCCAAGGTTTTCGTTATTGCCGAGGAAGATGCTTGTCCCGCCTGGGAACATGGCCCCGTGGATGTTCAAACCTTCCTCACTGCACAAATGCGCCTCGTACCAAGAAAACGGCCCTTCCATAGGTTGGTGTGGGTTGATGCAAATCATCGAGCTCCCGTCTGCGGTGCTATTACTGTTAAACGCGAATGCATTTGATCCGTAAGGAAGTTCTTCTTCCTCATCATATTTTCCAGAAACAATATTGGATACAGATCCCTGTGCATAGGAAATTGCGCTCAACGCGAACATGTATCCGGTCACAACATCTATTGGCTTTATTGGGAAAAGCCCTCTTGCACGGACCTCCTTCTTATGCGATTTTGCAAATGCATTTACGCCCTGGCAATAGCCTTCTAAATAGGCCATGTGTTCTGCGGAAATAGTGTGAAGATCCTGTTCAGCACGGTCTCTTACTCCGATGGAATGAACGAAAAAATCTCGTTGTGCTCCTTCCTCTGCCCAGACTCTCCCGCTTTTCATCTTGCTAGAAATCATCAATTCCTGCATAGTAAAGAAGTCATCTTCAGCATTTGCCCAAGCAAGGCCGTAGGCTACTTGCGCATCGGTTTTCCCGTAAATGTGTGGAACACCCCATTTATCACGGACAATCGTAACGTCCTCGGGGTTAATTAAATCGGTTGATTCTTGAGAAAATGAATTTAACGCTGACAACAGGCAAGTTGTCAAAAGAAGCACTTTTGATTGCATGTAAACTAATGGTGGGTTGGAAATTGTACTTCCATCAAATATACTAAAGTGATTATGTCACTTTCGCCTCAGCGTAATAAACGTCACTTCCGGAGTCATTCCAACTCGGCCCATGTAGCCGAGGAATCCAAGACCACGGTTTACATACAAATATTGACCAGCCTTCTCGTACAGGCCAGACCAATGCTTGTAAACGTATTGAACAGGGCTCCATTTTACAAAACCTGGAATCTCCATGCCGAATTGAAACCCGTGCGTATGACCAGAAAGGGTTAGATCGATGTCTGTTTTTTCCAGAACCTCAGAATCCCAATGGGTAGGATCGTGAGAGAGTAGAATCTTAACGTCCGTTTCAGGAACGCCCTTCATCGTTTTCTTTAAGTCGCCAAACTTTGGAAAGTGTCGAGAAGATCCCCAATTCTCCGAACCGAGAATTGAAATCTTATCCCCATTTCTTTCAAGCCTGCGGTTTGCATTTTTCAAAAGATCAAATCCACTATCAGCATGAATTTTTTCCATGTGCCTGTCGTTGGCCAACTTTTCGGCTTCAGATCCCCATTCGCGATAAATTCCATAATCATGATTTCCTAGAATCGAGAACTTCCCAAGTTTCCCTTGAATTTTAGATAATGCATCAACAAAGTTGTCGGCCTCGATAGCTTCAGAATTGACAAGGTCACCGGTGAGTACCGTGATCTCAGGTTGCCTTTCATTAATGATTTCTGCGGCTCGATCAATCAAATCAGATGACGAAAGGCTACCTACGTGTAAATCACTTATCTGAGCAATTACGGCCCCATCCCAACCCATTGGCAAGTTTGGAAGGTGAAGCTCAATATTTTTTGTTGCCATTTTGGAAACTCGAGCCATCATACCATAGAGCAACGTTGCAAAAGGCAAACTGAAAATTGCCAGACCAACTTTCGATATAAAGCCTCTTCGGCCTTCAACGCTAAATCCGTTTCCACCAAACATTCCAATCAAGGATTGCCCTAGACGAGTGATGTCTTCCAGAAGCAGAAAAAAACTGCCTGAGAGTTTGGAGACCACAGAAATTAAGATGATGCTAAAAAAGATGTATCGATTGCCCTGATCAATAAATCCTGGAGAAACTGAGATGAAGATCATCAAATAGATCATCGCAGAAAGAGCCCAAAAACCACATTGGATTGCCCATCTTGTTTTGTCAGGCAGATCTATAGAAATGGTTTTAATTGCCTGAAAGAAATAGAGGTCTATCAGAGCAACCAAGATAAATGGAATCAGTGCTTTTTGAATCATTATCACAGATTGAGATGTTAGGACAATGATTGGGCAAAAAGGTTCGGTTGTTCACACCAGAAAAGTGTCGTTTGTCTAAAAGTAGCCTAAGTTTTGAAGCCTTTTAATTTTCAATTGCCTAGTTTCGTTTCATCGAGTGTTACAGGTGTTTCATCGAATCGATTGTTGATCACATCTTATATTAGACTAAAACCCTTAAAGTCTCATGATATCACAACTAAGAAAAACCAGCCTTATCTCGGCACTGTGCATAATCGTTCCCTTTGTGACGTTTGCCCAGTTTCAAGTTGTAAATAATGGTGCTTTAACCACCGTAAATACAGGCTGTATTGTTACCATTAAAACTGGCGATCTAATCAACTCAGGTGGTACAATTGACAACGCTGGAAGAATTACTGTTGAAGGTGATTTAGTGAATGAGGATGAGATTTCTGGAGGCGGATTGGCTACAGGAATTTTTAATGTACAAGATGATTGGGAGAACAACGGAGTATTTACTGCCGATCAAAGCATGGTGAATCTTATAGGTGGTGCGCAAAACATTCAAGGCACTGCAGTTTCGTCTTTCTATAACTTAACATTAGTTGGGCCAGGGATTAAGACTTTGACTTTGAATTCGGAAGTTCAGAACGTGCTCAATCTTACAGACCAAGAATTGAACACTGATGTAAATAAGATGGAACTTACCTCCACATTACCGTCAGCTTTGGATTACAATAATGGTTTTGTTTCAGGTGAAGGAGCGGGGCGACTAGTATGGAATACAAACTCAATGTCCGACTACGTATTTCAAGTTGGAAGTAGCAGTGGAACTTTAAGGGTTCGTCCGGTTACCATTACACCAAATTCAATTGACCCAAACAAGTTTGAAGTTAGAATGGCCAACGTAAATCCTTCTGTTGAAGGCTTTAATACATCCTTGACCAATTTAGACATCTGTGATGTGAATGATGCATTTTATCATTTGATTGAACGCACTACAGGTACGTCTGATGCTGATATAGCCATCCATTACTTATCAGCACAAGATGGAAGTTGGGATAGAGAGCTGCACTGGCAAAATGTTCCACAGTGGGAGAATATGCCTGGAGCGACTGCCAGTATCAGTGGTATCTACGATGTAATGACAACTCCAGCCTGGTCAGATTTCAGTCTACCAGCTTTTGGATTAGGTTATACCAATCCAGACGTTTCGTTAACTACCTTAAACACTGCAACCTGTGAATTGGGAAGTCCTATTACACTTGATGGTGCTCCTCTTGGAGGTAGCTACAGTGGTAATGGCGTAAGTGGGGCAATCTTTAGCCCAGCATCAGCTGGTCTTGGATGGCATCCAGTTACTTATTCATTTACTGATTTGAACGGGTGTGCTGGAGAAGAGACACAAATAATAGAGGTATACGCGCAACCGGCTGTAGCCTTAACCACAAATGGTGATCTTGAATTATGTGATGGAGATGAATTGACAATTAGTGCTTCTCCGGGTTTCGCCAACTATGAGTGGAACACAACCGAGAATACAGAGTCAATCACAATTACAGATGAAGGCGCTTACAGCGTGGTCGTTACCGATACGAATGGATGTGAGGGAATATCCGCTACCGCAAATGTCACTGTTCATCCAGTGCCTTATCCAACCGTTAGCGCAAATGGGCCTCTTGAGTTCTGTGAAGGTGGTATAATAGAATTAACTGCATCACAAGGATTCAGTTCTTATAGCTGGTCAAACATGTCTAATGACGAAAGCATTGATATTACTCAGTCGGGTACGTACACTGTAACCGTTACGAATCAATATCTGTGTCAAGGAACATCCGAGGATGTGGAGGTGAATGTCATTCCGGTTATTACAGGAACGATTTTTACTGCTTCAGATACGCTTTGGGTTGACCCTCCAGGATCCAATTACCAGTGGTCTTTAAATGGTTCTCCAATTCCAGGGGCAGTTAACGAAACCTATGTTGCAGAGTCTAGCGGTGCGTACACCGTTGAGTATGTTGGTGACAATGGTTGCCCAACAGAATCTTACATTCTTGAATTTACTTTAACAATTGGCGTAGAAGAGGATGACATTTTCAGCCA
>JBLFWJ010000199.1:0-5593 GCA_047611425.1 Bacteroidia bacterium
GTTGATTCCCTCAACTTAGCCAATTAGAAATAACCTACCGACCAGAGCTGTTGTAAAGCTCTTTCAGCTGTTCATTCATCACGTTATAGTCCCATCTAGCCATGGCATGATCGTGTGCTTTTAGCCCGAATTTGGCCCTCAAACCTTCGTCAGACAACAGAGCTTCAATCTTCTCAGTCAAACTTTGCACATCATACTGAGGCACGATAAATCCACTTTCTCCATTATTGATGATCTCATGAATTCCTTCCACTTCAAAGCATGCAGTTGGAACTTTCATCAACGCGCTTTCCACAACAACTCGTGGTAAGCCTTCTCTAAGCGAAGTCAATACGTTCACATCGGCCATGGCCAAAACTTGCGGAATATTGTCACTGAAGCCATAGAATATCACGTCATCCAGCACGCCCAATTCTTTGCATTGGGCTTCACACTCTTCTTTTAACTCCCCAAACCCGACAAAAACCAGTTTGAGGTTTGGATGCTTCTTCTTTGCGTTTGCAAAGGCTTCAATGGTATAACGCTGAGCCTTCGCAAAGGAAAAACGCCCAACGTTCATTAGAACCATGTCCGTATCGGCAATTCCAAGCGACCTTCTTTCTTCTAGAGCCTTTGCTCTGTCGGCACTTCTAAACTTGCTCGTATCGATACCACTAAATGCAATCGTGTAAGGAATGTTTCGACCAATGTTCTCCTCGTGGTATTGATCGATGCAATCTTGACTTACCGAAACAATATGATGACTTGGTGGAACGGTCAATTTCTCCAACAAGACGTAAAACAGACGTTTCAATTTTGAGTGTGGATCATTGAACGTCACTCCGTGCAAACCAAAAACGATTAATGGACACCCAGCCATCCATCCGGCAATTCTCGTTACTAGACTCGCCTTAGCCTCGTGAGTATGAACGACATCATACTTTTCTCGCTTAATCAACTTATATAGATACCAAATCGCTTTTAAATCCTTAATCGGATGTACAGGGCGTATCATATCTTCCATATAGAAGATCTTCAACCCATCAATATCCTTAAAGTCGTTGTGATCGATGGTTGTTCCCACCGCAAGGTGGAAATCAAATTCATCCTTTAACCCTTTGATTGTGAGTAGCACATTATTGTCTACTCCACCTCCACGGGCTAACCAGGTCATCGTGTGAAGTACTTTGAGCTTTCGGCCCTCAGGCTGCTTTGGAGTCATCCAGCTGAGTTATGCTTAGTTCGTTAATCGGCCCTTTCTTCTTCAAATCTTCCAGCACCTCGGCCACTGTGGTGAACTCATACTGCGTAAGCATCTTCTTAGTGCGAGACGCCATTCCTTTTAAGTTGAAGTAATGGGTCAATCCAGCTTTAAATTCCATGTCATCGATTTTCGGATGAGTAGGGTCATACTCCCAAGGATGGGCGTAGAACATTGCAGGATAGCCACTTTGATCCTTCTTTTTCAATCCTCCATCCGTCATGAAATATGGAAAGATCCTAAAGTATGCGCCTCCAATACCCAGTTCCTTATTCAAAAACTTAAAGGTTGAAACTGGAAATTCGACTAGGCCATTTTCCTTTACAGTGAAAACTTCTTGAGGGCAGCCCGCTATGCCGTATCTCCATGTCTTTACTGGACTGATTGAACAGTCGTACTCAAACCCGCATTCTTTCAGAATATCCAAAGCCCAAAGAGACTTGGCTGTAACTGAGAAAAACGGAGACCTGTGTCCCAATACTGGCTTACCTGATGCTTTCTCTAACGCGTCTTTGGTTCGCTTCAATTCATCTCGAAAGGCCTCAGGAGTTAAGTCATACACCTTCTCATGATTGAAACCATGTGAAGCTATTTCATGACCAGCATTGGCGATCTCCTTCATCAACTCGGGATACTTTTCGGCAATCCACCCAAGGGTGAAAAAAGTGGCTTTCGAATTCGTTTCTTCTAAAAGTTGAAGTACTACATCGGTACCCTTTCTCAATCGGTCTTCCTTCCCTTTCCATTGATCGAAAGGGAGTTCCATACCGTGGTACCAGTCTTCCAGATCAATAGAGAATGCGTGTTTTGTGCGGCTCATGATCGGCAAATATATAGTTCCTAAACCCTCAAGGAATTTCTATTCCAAGGCTAAATTCTATCTCATCTATGAGAATGCTCGTTTCTCAATGCTCATCGTAGTTGTGACTGCGCGTCTCAAATCTGCGCTTCCCAGATCTAACAAACACTTCAGCCTTTCATAACCAAACTACTTACGAGTTTTAGGAACGTTAGCAACCATGCACAGTCCATTACATTTGTGGCATGGAGCGAATTGAAGAAAGCGAACTGGTTCTGAACGAGGATGGCAGCGTTTACCACATCAATCTTAAGCCGGAGCATTTGGCTGATACGGTCATTCTTGTTGGTGATCAAGGCCGAGTAGCTAAAATTTCTAAGCATTTTGATGTCATTGAACATCAACGTGAAAACCGAGAATTTGTAACCCACACGGGCCGAATTGGTCAAAAGAGATTGAGCGTTTTATCCACCGGAATCGGTTGCGACAACATCGACATCGTCTTAAACGAATTGGATGCCTTGGTCAACATCGATCTTGAAAACCGAGTAATTAAGAAGGAACGGAAATCACTCAATTTAATTCGATTGGGAACTTCCGGATCCCTTCAAAAGGACATTCCCGTAGACAGCTTTATGGTCTCTACGCATGGTATGGGATTCGATGGCCTTATGAATTATTACAAAGCTGGTCGGGAGGTTGAAGACACCAATCTAACGGAGGCGTACATCAAGCACACGAATTGGAATTCGGATCTGCCAAGACCGAATATCATTCCTGGATCATCGGAATTAATCGACCTTATTAAAGAAGGAACCTATCAAGGAATTACAGCGACAGCTGGCGGATTTTACGGCCCACAAGGGCGTGTACTTCGTCTGCAACCTAATATTGATGGCTTGAATGAAATGTTGACTTCCTTTGAATTTGAAGGCCAGCGGATCACAAACTTCGAAATGGAGACTTCTGCACTTTATGGGCTTTCAGCGGCTCTCGGGCACAAGGCTGCAACCGTTTGTGCCATTATTGCCAATCGTTTGGCAAAGCGATACAGCGAGAATCACCACATCACGGTGGATAAACTGATTGAACATTTGCTTTCACGTTTGGTTTGAGGAGATAAGATGAGAATAGGAATCGTTTGTTATCCCACCTATGGTGGATCGGGGGTTGTTGCGACCGAACTCGGAAAGGAACTGGCTAAGAAAGGCCATGACGTACATATGATCACCTACGATGTACCGGTTCGGTTCGATCATCTTAATCCCAACTTGCACTACCACGAAGTTGTGTTGAGCAAATATCCTTTGTTCGATTATCAGCCTTATGAGTTGCAATTATCCAGTAAAATAGTTGATGTAGCAATCCATGAAAACTTGGATTTACTGCACGTCCATTATGCAATTCCTCATGCAAGTGCGGCTTTCATGGCTCGTGAGATTCTAAAAACGAAAGGACGGAATGTACCGTTTATCACCACTTTGCACGGAACGGACATCACCTTGGTTGGAAGTGACAGTTCATTCGAGCCTGTAATTACGTTTGCCATAAATCAGAGCGATGCCGTAACTGCCGTTTCTGATAGCTTGAAGCAGGATACGTGTCGAATGTTTGACGTTGGATGCAATATTGATGTGATACCCAATTTCATCGATCTAGAGCGATACGAGAATAACCAGAATGAAGAATTGAAAAGAGCCTACGCTCCTAACGGAGAAGCAGTGCTTATGCATATTTCAAATTTTCGTCCCGTAAAACGGGTTGAAGATGTGGTGAAGGTTTTCGCGAAAGTGCGAGAAGATCGCCCCACAAAACTATTGCTCGTTGGTGATGGGCCAGAACGGTATAAAATGGAGGATATGTGTCGACAACTTGGTGCTTGTGATGATATTCATTTCCTCGGAAAGATGAAGAATACCGAGGAAGCACACGGTCTTGCTGATGTATTTATTCTGCCTTCAGAAACAGAGAGTTTTGGACTAGCGGCACTAGAGGCAATGTCCAGCAGTGTTCCAGTAATTAGCTCCAATGGTGGTGGTCTTCCAGAAGTAAACGAACACGGTTATTCAGGATTTATGAATGATGTAGGGGACACAGACGGCATGGCAGTCAATGCAATTAAGTTACTTGACGACCTTCCTACTTATAGAAAGCAAGCATTGGAACAAGCCAAGAAATTTCGCAAAAGTGCCATAATACCGTTGTACGAGGATTTATACGATAAGGTGGTTGCACAAAGCTTTGCCGAACACAGCAGCTGATTACCGTACCTGCCTTAAACTGCTTAATCGATACTTGCATTGCAGTCCAAGTAACGTTCCGAGACCCCGTTTCAAGAACGGGGTGACAGCCTTCTGCTAGCAAGGTTAGGCACTTCAAACAACGGTGTCATGCCGTTCTTGAAACGGCATCTGAATTCCAATTATTGAAAATATCAACTGATCAACCAACAATTATCTGATCAAGGAATACATCGTGTTCCTCCATCGGCACCTCATCAACTAGCTGACCCCGAAAACAGATACCGGCCTTAAACGCATCAGGGTGTTCGGCCAGAAACGTGTCATAATATCCGGCTCCGTAGCCAAGCCTCCCTCCTCTTGCATCAAATGCTAATCCTGGTACCAAGATTAAATCTATCTGACCTGAATATACTTCACTACCCGAAGGATGCTGCGTTCCAAACTTTCCAGATTCCAGATCGGATGGATCATTAAGTACCAGATGTTCTAATGCTCTTCCTTTTAGCGTCTTTGGACAAACTATGGTTGTACCATTCTCCTTCAGCTCTTTCACCACAGGCCAGATGTCAATCTCGGATCCAAATGGAATAAACGCATGAACCACTTTTGGCTTCAGCTTCTTACAAAGCTGTTGAAGCTTGATGCAAACCGCTTCCGAGGAATCAAGACTTTCACAACGGGAAAGTCCATCCCTAAAAACCTTCATGCTTGACCGAAGTTCTTCTTTAACTGTCAAGTGCTTTTCTCGCGATAAGTTCTTTCATAATCTCGTTGGTACCTGCATAGATTCGCTGTACACGAGCATCAGCCCAAGATCTAGCTACACCGTATTCCCAAATGTAACCATAGCCACCATGAAGCTGTACGCACTCATCAGCCACTTCACATTGTAGCTCTGAAAGATTCAGCTTAGCCATACTCGCCATAGCTGCATCAAGTTTTCCATCGTTGTGAAGCGTTACACAATGATCAACAAATGCGTGGCCCTGTGCAATCTTCGCAACCATCTCAGCAATCTTGAATCGTGTATTCTGGAACGCAGCAATCGGCTGACGAAATGCAGTTCGTTCTTGCGTATAACGAATCGTCTCATCCAAGCAATATTGACAAGCACCAATTGCTCCAATACCCACAATTAAACGTTCTTGCTTCAACTGGGTCATCAAGTATTTAAAGCCCATTCCTTCCTCACCGATTAAGTTCTCCTTCGGCACTTTTACATCTTCGAAAAACAATTCGCAGGTGTCTTGTGCGTGAAGTCCTACTTTTTCAAATGGCTTGCCTTTCGTGAAACCATCCACATTAGCATCC
>JBLFWJ010000200.1:0-5566 GCA_047611425.1 Bacteroidia bacterium
ACTTTCAAAGATCAATACATTGACTTGCTTGAAACGCGATTTAAAATTATAAGCCAACCCCCGGCATGACAGAACAGTGGTAACTACAGGATATTGATACCAGGATGCAACACAGAAATCGAGTTGTGTTGCTCGACCCTTCAGGAGAATGTGGTTTCGCATTACCGATTATCAAGAAACAGGGCTATGCTGTTTTGGAGGTTGATGCGGGACTGAAAGAAAACTGGAAGCAGGTAAGAGAAGAGCTATTTCTGAGGCATGAAGCCGAGACGGTTTATCAAGGGGGTTCTGTCGCGTTAATCTTGCAAAATCGTGATGGTTTAGTTTTGGTGGAAACCAAAGGCCACCAGAATGTATAAGCATCACAGATTTCCCAAAGCAATCATTCTTCAGGCAGTTTATTTCAAGTTACGGTTCACTTTGAGCTATTGAGATGTTGAAGAGCTGCTCAGAATAAGAGGTGTGAAGTTTGATCATTCTACTCTACAACGCTGGGTGCTCAAGTTCTCACCTCTAATCGAAGCAAACATGCATAAGAGAAAGCGCAGTATTTGTAATAGTTGGAGAATGGACGAGACTTACATTAAAGTAGGGGGAAGGGACAGGTATCTATATCGAGCAGTGGACAAGTATGGAAACACGGTTGATTTCCTACTTACCACACGAAGGATGAAAGGCTCAGCACAGAAGTTTCTCAATAAGGCTATCGGAAATAACGGAAGGCCACGAGTAATCAACATTGATAAAAGTGGAGCCAACTCAGCGGCAATCAGAACGGTAAACGTGAGAAGTTTCAGCCGGATTAGACGCAGAAGCTGTAAGTATTTGAACAATATAGTGGAGCAAGACCACCGGAATATCAAACGAAGGATCTGCATAAGTACGGGGTTCAAAGAGTTCGAGTCAGCCCAGAGGACCTTAGCAAGTATAGAGGTGATAAACATCATACGGAAGGGTCAAATGACAACTTCGAAATCAACCCATTTTGAAACTTTCAAGACGTTAGCAGCTTAAATACTGGTAAGATCGTAGATTTAAGAAACCACAAAGATTAATGCGAGAGAACCTTTCTTGAATTTGGATTTAAGATTAACGCTGAATGACAACTGCATAATATTTCGAGAGCGAGAATCACGGAACGAACGTTCTGCTCAAGCAAAAAAAGTGTTAAAAATGAAACATCGTTTCGTTTATTTCGTTTATTTGACGGAGTTAACTAAATGATGTGAGAGATGGAATACACTGACGAATTAAAGAAGCCTTCCAAGGAAGAGCAAATTCTTGCAATGAAATCTTATGATGCTTTGGCCGCAACGCTGAAGGAATTGAAGTCGGAGAATCCAGAAATTGAGATTGAAGAAACAGCGGAAAAGATTCAGATTCCGCTAAGCGCTCTTAAGCTGCTTGCCAAGATATTGGAAGCGACCAGTCAGGGAAAGCCAATCTCAATTGTTCCCATAGCAACCGAAATGACAACTCAAGCAGCGGCAGATTTAATAGGATGTTCAAGACCACATCTGGTTAAGTTATTGGAGAATGGAAAGATTCCTTTCACAAAAGTCGGGAAACATCGGAGGGTGATGTTTGAAGATGCGCAGAGATATAGGAAGGATATGAAAGCCGAGCAAAAGAAGCTGATTATAGACATTATGAAGTCTGATGAAGAGTTAGGGAATTATGATTCATAGCGTTCGATTCACTTGTGTATTAGACACGAATGTGATCTACCCTATCGATATTAGGGATTTACTTTTTTGGTTCGCCTATGAGGATTTGTACACACCAAAATGGAGCAGTCATATATTCGATGAATGGGCAGATGTAATGAGGCGCAAAGGTGTTGCAGAAGGAGAGATTGTAAAACGAATTGACAAATCGAATCAAGCATTTCCTGATGCTTTAGTTGAAAATTACACACAACTAATCGATGGGTTGGAGTTGCCAGACCCTAAGGATTGTCACGTCCTGGCGGCTGCGATAAAAACGAATGCAAATGTGATAGTGACCAATAACCTCAAGGATTTTCCAGCTGAGTATCTGGCAAAATACGGCTTGGCTGCAAAGGACCCAGATGATTTTTTAACTGACATTATTGACCTTAATCCGATTAAAGCAGTGATCGCTTTCAGAGCACTTGTTCTGAACAGACGAAACCCAGACTTGGATGAATATCAAGTACTGGACATACTAAGAAAACATGGGCTGACTCAAACTGCCAACTATCTGCATGCAATGCTCTAAGGCCATCTAACCTTAGTTGTTTAGATTAGAACCTTCTCGAATAAGCCTGTTCAGCATCTGCTCACATGGCCTCAGACTTGGCTTTTCCTTCTACGCGCGGGTACCGGGGTTATACACGCGAGCTGTCCCAAGGAATATTGATAACGGTCACGGACTGCCTAATAAACTAACAATCTTAGCTCTGACCTTTTCAAAATCATAACCTTCATCGACATAGATTAGCTCACACTTGTTCTCAGAACATATCAATCTCTTTCTCTCGTCTCTTTCCTGTGTTTTCTTTAAGGCTTCTTCTCCACCGAAGAAATCAACTGCTTCATAATGTTGAGCCCCTTGGTACTCAACCCCAATCATAGGGTCTGAAAAGTAAACGTCCAAATGTTGTCTTCCGAGCCAATTGGGCGAGGCGTGCTGGGTTACCTTATATGCAGGAAACGCTTCAACTATCTTGTAATACAGCTCCGTTTCACTTATCCATCCTTCACCAACTTTGGGCATTCCAATTGCTTCGCGGTACAAATCCTCAGCTTGCTTCAAAACTACTCTCAATTGGTTCAAAATGGCACCTTCAACGATGGGGTACAGTCCATTTGCGTAGTTGATTTTAGGAAGCGGTGCGTGTCGCTCATATTCGGTTGAACTCACAAAGAATTGCTTGTAATAACCTAAGTCTTGAGAACCAGACAACTCTAGACCTTTGGTTCTTGTCACTACAGACTCAAAGTCTTTTACATTATTAGCAAATTGCTCGAAAAAGGAGCAACCCGTTTGAAGCTCAATTGCCTCAACAACTTCTTTCACATATGCCCTTACCTTCTTGATGTTATCTCGTCCGAATCTGGTCAGGTGGCTGGTTCCAGCCATCTTGCTTACCAACGCGCCATCTAGAAGGTTCGTCTTAAGATATGCTTGGTAGTCAATGATATCTTTTAATCCAATATACCCTCTGTCTTTCTTGATTCTCCATGCTTCATGGTAGCTCCGTCTACTTTCATAATATTCAATCAGAAACAATTCGCAATAGTTGGAAGTGGGCGGATAGTGCTTTGCCAAATTTCCCAATCTGATTTCGATAATTTCGGGGCCTTGAATTTCGACCTGTTCTAAAAGGTCGAACATGAGAACAAAGGCATAGTTGTCATTGCCATCAAGGTCAAGAAACTGGTTATTTTCAAACCGGCCTTTAAATTCTTGATAGAACAATTTCACCTTTGAATCGTCCACATAATCTAGGTCATCCTTAGATCGGATATACTTGTGTTCCCAATATGGAACAGGCTGGTCAAGATGAATTAATTCAGTTTTATGTTTCTCATTAAGAGTGACCTTAGTCTTGCTATCATTCCAATACCGAACTCGTCCTTTTACTTCAATGTGTTCAATAGGAATAACATTTTGTGCATGTTTAGGCAAGTAAAGATCTCCTCCTACCGTCCTTAATTTGGATAGATCAGATATTGGAGTGTCTCTGAGACTTAGTCTGCCTCCGACCTCCGCTAAGTTGCCCAGACTAGAAACGTTCGAATATCTAAGATTCACATCTCCTATAACTTTTTCCAGAAATCCCAAGGATTTTAAGGAAGGTGTAACGGCACTGTAACTAATCCAGAAATCGCCTAATATCTCCTTAAGGTTTCCTAGATCTTGAATGTTGGAATCGCTAATCCCCAGATCCCCGTCAATGATCTCCAGTTCATTTAATGACAAGAGGTACTTGCCTCTAAGCACAATACTCTTGGATATGAGGCCGTTGTTCATCTCAAGATTAAGATCATCCTCTGTTCGTAAATCACATGCTTGATTTGACGAAATGGAAACAACTCTAATTCTGGATTGATCAGAGCTGAAATCATCCTGACTCTTCTTTTTTCCAAACCTATCAGAGAAAAACCCCATGAGACACTAATAAAAGCAATCTAAACTGTAGTGGAGAATAGCGTATCCACCTTATATTCTTCTTGTCAGAACAACCTAGATGGCATTATGCTTGGCAACGCAAGAAAGTGGTGAGGTTATTCTCATAATGACGAAGTTAACACAAGATTATAGCCTTGGGCGACTTCGTCTTTTCTTTAGCCAATTCCTGTAAATAAACACGAAAAACTTGCAAATTACTTGCAAATAAAAAAGGGGTCAAATCGTCTTTTGATGTAACCCCTTCATTTTCAAGCTGCCCCTCTTGGACTCGAACCAAGGACCCTCTGATTAACAGTCAGTAGAAATGGAAAGCAAGAAACTCAGTTTTGAATAGGTTTTTTGGGTAATTATTGGGCAAATAAAAAAGGAGCTACCGATTTTCATCCGTAACTCCTTGATTATCAGTGGGCCCAGAAGGGCTTGAACCTTCGACCCCTTGATTATGAGTCAAGTGCTCTAACCAGCTGAGCTATGGGCCCGTTGCTTTTAAGGCAATTACGCTCAATTTTGAGCGGGGGCCAAAAGTATATATTTGGCCAAAGACCCGCAACCAATCTTATGATAGACTTGAATTCTATTGACGCCATCATTTTTGACTTTGGTGGAGTTATCCTCAATCTGGATTACTCAAGAACAATAAGGGCATTTGAGGACCTGGGTTTTACCGATTTTGAAGAGCGATATACCCAAGCGAAACAGGATGGAGTGTTTGATGAAATTGAAACAGGAGCGATTACCGAGCACGAATTCAGAAATAGAATGCGTGTACTTGCTCGGATTGAATTAACGGATGCTCAGATCGATCAAGCCTGGAACGCTATGTTGCTTGAATTACCTAAGGTTAGATTGGAATTGCTATCGAGTTTGAAAACATCAAAACGAACATTTCTTTTAAGCAACACGAATGTGATTCATGCTCGAGAATTCGAGCAATCTATTCGTGAGGCACATAATGGAGTAGACTTAAAAAACTACTTCGAAGCGGGTTATTATTCCCATGAGATGGGAATGAGAAAGCCTGATCCAAAGATTTTTCAAAGATTGATTGACACGCATGACCTAAATCCGTCCAGAACACTTTTCATTGATGATTCGGAGCAACATATTGAAGGAGCGAAGGTGACTGGGCTCCAAACGCATCACCTTTCTGGCGGTCAGACCATAGAAGAGTTATTTTGCTATTCAACGTCCTGACAGAGTTCTATAAGAACCCCGTTGGCGTCTTTGGGATGTAGGAAGCAAATAATTTTATTGTCCGCCCCTTTAACGGGTTCATCCATCAGAGGTCGAAACCCTTCATTGGATAGTCGTTCCATTTCAGATTTAATGTCAGTTACTGCAAATGCGGTATGATGAATTCCCTCGCCTTTTTTAGCTAAGAATTTTGCAATTGGGCTATCCTCTTTTG
>JBLFWJ010000201.1:0-5565 GCA_047611425.1 Bacteroidia bacterium
ATAGAACAGCCAAAGGCAAACCACCACTTACATGGTTGGATCTGTTCGTGACATTCCGCGACTTCGGATGGTTCTTTATCGGCTGTATCGGATTGGTAATCTCTCTTCCCTTCTTCTACTTTTTTCCGGCTAAAAGCGCGAGCAAAAGAAAACTGTTCAATAAGATGCTGAGTCCATTGATGCAATCGGTGATCAGCATGAACATACATGTGACTCGCAAATGGGAAAACGAGGAATTGGCACAATTGGAAAAACCCGCTGTGATCATTGCCAATCACACTTCCTTCATTGATATTCTTGCTTGCTCAGGATATGACAGCCGCATTCTCATCCTTACAAATGAGTGGGTCTGGAATTCGCCATTCTTCGGGTGGCCCATTCGTTATGCGGAATACATCCGAGCCAAAAACAATGGAGATTTGAATATGGAAATGATTCGCAGAAAGATTGCGGAAGGGTATTCCATTCTTGTGTTTCCGGAGGGAACACGATCTTACGATGGAAAGGTTGGCCGATTCAAGAAGGGTGCATTCAAGCTGGCTGAAGAGCTGGAGTTAGATGTTCTTCCATTGGTGCTTCACGGTTTTCATCGTGTATTGAACAAGGGTGATTATGTGGTAAACAAAAGTCACCTAAACGGTCGTTTTCTTCCTCGGATAAAGACCAATGATAAATCCTACGGAGACTCGTATTCTCAGCGTGCAAAGCTGATTGGTCGCTATTTCAGAAGTGAGTTTGGAAAGGATGTCATTCGATTGGAAACACCTCAATTTCACAATCAATGGGTACGAAGGTGCTACACTTACAAAGGGCCAATACTGGAATGGTACGTCCGTATCAAACTGAAGTTGGAGAACAATTTCGAGGATTTCATCAAGCACATTCCACGTGATGCTAAGGTGTACGACCTGGGTTGTGGATACGGTTATCTCAGTTTCATGCTAGCCTTTACCTCTGAGAACAGAAATGTGATTGGGGTAGATTACGATAATGAGAAAATTGAAGTTGCAGCAAACAGCTTTTATCAAGGAGGAAATGTCCACTTTGAACAAGGTGACTTGAGCACTTTCGAACCGGAAGAAGCCGATGCCTACATCATTAAAGATGTGCTGCATTATATGACTCCTGCACATCAAAACGCATTACTTAAAAGGTGCGCGACCAAGCTCAATGCAGGAGGAACAATCATCATCCGAGATGGAATTGAGGAAGACAAAAAAGGTCAAAAAGTGACAGCTTGGACTGAGATTTTCTCCACCAAACTCATTGGATTCAACAAGACCAAAAACGACCTGTACTTCTTATCGGAACAGAACATTCGAGATTTCGCTCAAAGACATAACATGTCGGTTGAGGTGATCAGAAATGATTCATCTAGCAATCATACTTTTATCCTGAAACATGGAGGCTGAACAGCATTTCGACATTGTAATCATTGGCAGCGGCATGGGCGGTTTGTTCACGGCCTACACACTAGCTGACTTCGGGTTTAAAGTATGCGTGTTGGAAAAGAACCAGCAACTGGGTGGTTCGCTTCAGGTGTTCAGTCGCGACAAAACCATTTTCGATACGGGTGTTCACTACATCGGGAGCTTGGATCCGGATCAAAACTTAGGTAAGTTTTTCAAGTATGCCGGAATCTACGATATGGTTCAGTGGCAAAAAATGGACACGATTTTCGATAAGGTTTCCTTTTCAGGTGACGACACAGAATACCCAGTAGCGCAAGGCCCTGACAATTACATCACTGAGTTGTCAAAGCATTTTCCTGAGAATAAAGCCGACATCGAAGCCTATGTCAAAAAGCTAAAGGACACGTGTGGTCACTTTCCTTTACTTAGCCTAGAATATGAGGATCATAATTACCATGTAGAGGAATTTGCATCGGAGAATGTGAAAGATGTGATCAACGGAATTACCGACAATCCGAAATTGCAGCAAGTACTTTCTGGGCAAGAAATTCTTTATGGAGGAAGGGCGGATCAAACTCCATTCTATGTACACGCTTTAGTGGTTTACGGGTACATGCAAAGCTCCTATAAGTGTGTTGGCGGGGGATCCAATATTGCAAAGGCAATGGCCAAACGGATAAGAGCAAAAGGAGGAGAGTTGATCAAACGAGCCAAGGTCACCTCATTTGAAATGGAGGATGGCAAGATTAAAACAGCCGTTACATCAGACGGCAATCGATACTCGGCTGATTCATTTATCTCCAATATCCATCCGAAAAATACATTTGATCTTTTGCCTACCGAGGCAATCAAACGGCCCTACTATAAGCGAATTGCCAAGCTTGAGAATTCGGTTTCATCATTTACCGTTCACATCAAGTTCAAGCCAAAGAGTTTTAAATACTTGAACTATAACCATTATCACAACAGAACAAACGACCCTTGGGACGCGCCTCATTACACAGAGGAGAATTGGCCTTTGAGTATGTTCATTTGTACCCCAGTCAATCACAAGGATCCTGAATATGCTGATGCCATGTCGATCATGGTTTACATGCGATACGAGGAGGTGGAGAAATGGGCAGATACTAACAATACCATTGTTGAGCCTGGTTCTCGAGGTTCGGAATATGATGAATGGTGCAAAATGAAGGGGCAGAAAGTAATTGACGCCACTTGCGAACTTCTTCCTGAATTGCGGGAAGCCATGAAAGGATTCTATACCAGCTCCCCCCTTACCTATCGAGATTACATTGGCAACGATGATGGTAGTATGTACGGCATTTTAAAGAATCATCACCATCCGATTAAAACGTTCATCCCGCCAAAAAGCAAAGTGCCAAACCTATATCTAACAGGTCAGAACATCAACCTACACGGTATTCTGGGTGTGACGATCAGCGCTTTGGCTACCGCAACTCAATTTGTAGACAGAAAGGAATTGATTGATCGATTGAGAGCGAGCTAAGAATTCTCAAAGTCGATCAATTATTGAACGGAGAACTTTCTGCTTACTGAAGTTCCATCCGCCTTGATGGTTACCAAGTAGCTTCCTGCAGTTAGTTCCGAAACACTTTTAGAAGTTTGGCCAGAACGAAGGGGGAAATCAACAACCGCAGACCCTTTAATATCTGAAATGGTCACTGAATACGGCCCAACTTCAATTCCTGAAAATTGCATTGCTCTTGAATAGGAATCGTACCAAACCTTTATCGATTCCTCTTTATCCGATTCAATCAAACCTACCGAACAATTGTTTTCTGCTAATGGTGTTGGCACCTCGAAAACTTCCAAGCCGGTTTGACACCAACCAAAACTTTGATCCGCATTAAGTGGTGGAATCGTCAAGGAATCAACCATGGAAATGCTATCAGGCGCATATAACCCAAGGAATTCCCCATTTGCTGCAGATAGCTTGAAATTGGCGTGAAACATACCCTGTGCCTCTTGATCATCAGCCCACATTAACAAATACCCACCAGGAGCCATAAACGTAGCCGCATTCGTAATGGGAATCATCCAAGTATCAACTTGATCTTTAAGCACCCAGCCACCTACGTCCACCGGCTGAGAACCTATGTTCCGTAATTCAATCCAATCGTCAAACTCTCCGAATTCGTCAGAATGTGTGGTAGAATTGGATGACTGCATTTCGTTGAGCACCACCTGAGCTTTCAAGCTTAATGAGGCACACAGCACTGAAATAATAAGAATGACCTGCTTCATTGGATTAGCGAATAGGTGGCAAAAGAGGATTTAAAGTCTCATTAAGATTAATCAAGGAACATCCATCCTCGTCAAAAATAGCATCCCATCAACAGAAACGACATTCAGTGAGTCCGGGCCATATTCCATAGAGATTGACCCCAGCTCCAGCGTAAAATCAAATGCATTTCCAGATTGAACCAAAGTCATTATACCTTGTGGAAGACTCAAGGTATAATCGTTGCCGTATTTGATTCCAAGCCTTAACAGAGAGTAAGACAACCAATAAAAAAGGGCTCCAAATTGGAGCCCCATTGATCTAAATTAGTTTCACTTAAATCATCAAACCTCGTCAGGAAGGTTCAATCCTTTCCTAAGGATGGTAACACCAAGGGCGAACAGCCATAACACTTTGACGTAGAATACAGGCTTGTAGATCTCGTAGTTGACAGGTATCAACATAACGATACCCATTGCTGCTAAACCAAGAAGTACGGTAAACGCCCCCAACCAAGTATCGGTCACTTTCCATGTTAATAAGCCAGCTCCCATAAGCACCAAACCTGCACCAGAGAAAACACGACCAAAACGTACCATACAGGTTACATAGTGATTCGTGTATAGAATGCCGTCCATGAAAGTTTGAATCTCCTCAGGTGATTTATCAGCGGTTTGCCCAATTCCCCATGCACCGTATGAGTAGTTATAAGCAGTAGCGAGAGCTGAAGTAAATGTGCCCACAATGATTACCCCAGCTCCTGGCATTAATAGAATCCGGTACGGTCTTTTAAAGGTGAGTGAGGCGAAACCCATCATGCTCCCTCCCATTATCACCCATCCAAAAATGTGCATTCTGTAAAGCCAAATCCATGTCCAGAAATTCGCCTCAACAGCTGCAAAATCCTCAACCACGAGGTATTCGCCAATATGGTGTGGTAGCAGAACCCAGCCGAACAAAAGCATTAAGGCCCCGGTAATCATGGCCCAACCTGTAAACTTGGTTTCAAAATCGTTTTTCATTACAAAGGATGGTCTGATGAACAACAAACCTATCTCGGTAGAAATCTAAAGTTGGTGACGGTGGTTACTTAAGGAATCTTGATTTTGACCAGTTCTTTTTCTCCAAAAAACTAATTTCGTTGTTCATCAGCACAAATCAATGAAGCACTTTATCCTCTTAATTCTTGTCTCAGTAATTGCTCTTCCTTCTTCGGCTCAAAGAAGAAAAAAGGGAGAGTCGCTTCCCCTAATTGTTTTTCAGACATTAGATGAAGAGCGTTTTGATAAAGGTCAGAATGTTGGTGATTTCATTGGCTATGACTGGACCCTTGGCAAACTAACCCTACTCACCTTTATTGACAAAAGAAACAGCAGACGACATAGTGCCAAAGACTTATGGGGGTTTAAAGTAGGAGACCAAACCTATCGGATAGTCGAGGCTAGAGCTTACCGAGTGCTGGATAAAGGAAATGGGGTTTACTACGAAAACGGGTTCGCCCACATGAACATGCAAATGGATGATGAAGGTGAGTCTGATGTTGAACTTGGCTCGTACAGCTTCCTTTCCAAATCTCTCGATTCTGAAATTGTAGAAATACCGAGTAGAAAGGCCGAGAAGTTTTTCGAGACTGATGGTTCGTTGGCAGCTTTCCTGGAGTGTATAAAGAAATTGAAGCCACATAAGACGGAGAAGATTCGTGAGTGTATGCATGCCAATAACTAATTGCTCCTATCCTTTTTTGGTCCAGCATCGTTCGTTTTAGACATAAGTATTGTGCTTACCTTCCTGAACATGGCATTCTGAAACTCCAAGCCTAGTTTCATTATCTATTTTCTTCACTTGGTAGAATAACGAGTTGTTAAGTAGGCTTGAGTTGTTCTTGTGTGATTTTTAGCATATTACATTCAA
>JBLFWJ010000202.1:0-5486 GCA_047611425.1 Bacteroidia bacterium
TTTTTGAAGCCGTAAACGGATCGGATAAACCGAAGTATTACGTGCTTGACATGTTTCCATATCCAAGTGGTGCCGGGCTTCACGTGGGTCATCCGTTGGGGTACATTGCTTCCGATATTTTTAGTCGATACAAGCGCCAGAAAGGATTTAACGTGCTGCATCCGATGGGTTATGATTCGTTTGGATTGCCGGCTGAGCAGTACGCGATTCAGACGGGGCAGCACCCTGCGAAGACCACGGCCGCGAACATTGCGACTTACAGAAGGCAACTTGACGACATTGGTTTTAGCTACGATTGGAGCCGTGAAGTGCGGACTTCGGATCCATCCTATTACAAATGGACGCAGTGGATTTTTATGCAGCTATTTAATTCTTGGTATTGCAAGAATCTGGATGCAGCTAGGCCGATTGATCGTTTGACAGAAGAGTTTAGCAAGTTTGGAAACGTAGAGGTGAACGCACATTGCGAAGAAACCGAGCCGTTTTCTGCGGATGATTGGAATGGTTGGAGCGAAACGGAACAGCAGACTGTTTTGTTGAATTACCGCCTTACTTATTTGAGTGAAACGATGGTGAACTGGTGCCCAGAATTGGGAACGGTTCTAGCCAATGAGGAAGTGAAAGAAGGCGTTTCGGAGCGAGGAGGATATCCCGTGGAGCGAAAGAAAATGCAGCAATGGAGTATGCGAATTTCTGCATACGCTCAACGATTATTGGATGGCCTGAACGAGATCGACTGGACAGACTCGCTAAAGGAAATGCAGCGGAATTGGATCGGAAGATCTGAGGGTGCTTCCATCACCTTTAAAGTTCAACGTTCAAATGACCACCCCGCCCCTACGGGGCACCCATCCTTTCCAGGAGGGGAGTCTGGCTCGGTGGCAACTCCTCCCCTGGAAAGGGGAGGTGGCCGAAGGCCGGAGGGGTCAGCACTCGAATTAGAGGTATTTACTACTCGTCCAGATACGGTTTTCGGAGTAACGTTTATGACTTTGGCCCCAGAGCACGAGTTGGTGGATGAACTGACAACTGCAGATCAACGCGAAGCTGTAACTGAGTACATAGCGAAATCTAAAAAGCGAAGTGAGCGAGACCGAATGGCGGATGTCAAAACGGTTTCTGGTGTGTTCACAGGTGCCTATGCCGAGCATCCGTTTGGTGGATCTCGGGTTCCGATTTGGATCGGAGATTACGTACTGGCCGGATATGGAACAGGCGCTGTGATGGCTGTTCCGTCTGGCGACCAGCGAGACTGGAATTTTGCGAAGCATTTCGACATTCCGATTGTTGCGGTTATTGAAGGGTCTGACATTGAGGAAAGCGCCAATGAGGATAAAGGTGGCGTGTTGATAAATTCCGATTTCTTGAATGGAATGGTGGTGAAGGATGCAATCCGTACTGCCATTGAGCATTTGGAAAGAATGGGCTGCGGAAAAGGCGAAATCAACTACCGATTGCGTGATGCTATTTTCAGTCGTCAGCGCTATTGGGGTGAGCCAATCCCGGCATATTTCAAGGATGGTGTTCCTTATTTAGTTGATGAGAAAGATCTTCCACTTCAACTTCCTGAGGTGGATAAATACCTTCCTACAGAAGATGGTGAGCCGCCTTTGGCAAGAGCCGAAGATTGGAATTACACGCCAGAAGGATCAAGCGAATCATATCCTTTGGAAGCTTCCACCATGCCTGGTTGGGCGGGGTCGAGCTGGTACTATTTGCGGTACATGGATTCCAATAATGAAGGTGAATTTGTAAGCAAAGAAGCCGGTGATTATTGGGGTCAGATTGATTTGTACGCAGGAGGAGCAGAACACGCTACAGGCCACTTACTCTACTTCCGATTCTGGACGAAATTCTTGTTCGACCTTGGACACATTGGAATTGAAGAACCTGCGAAAAAGTTGATTAATCAGGGGATGATCCAGGGGAGATCGAGCTTTGTTTATAGGATCGATTTCGCCACCAAAGCAAAAAACGTTCAGGAATACTCTAGTGATGATTGGTCAGTTCCTTCCGAGTTCATTGAGAAGAGAAAAGGACTGGAAAAAGAATTGCCATTAATTTATGTTTCCCATTCAATTCAGAATTCATTCAGATCGGGTCGAATGACTTACGTTGATTTCGTAGAGATGATTAAACAAGAATCCTCAATTGTTAGTGAGGTATTGCAGAAGTATGAGTCTGAGATTATTCCTGAAACCATCTCCATATTTCCAATCCACGTAGATGTCAATTCTGTCAGCAACGATAAATTGAATGTTGAAGAATACAACCGCAATCGACCTGAATCTAAATACAAGAATGCAATTTTCATTCTTGAAGATGAAAATGGAAACCCAATAGTTGACCACCCCGCCCCTTCGGGGCACCCCTCCTTTCCAGGAGGGGAGTCTGGTGCGGTGGAAACTCCTCCCCTGAAAAGGGGAGGTGGCCAACGGCCGGAGGGGTCAATAAATGGCAAGTACATCTGCGGATTTGAGACCGAGAAAATGTCCAAGTCCAAATTCAACGTGGTGAATCCGGACGACCTGATTGATAAATATGGTGCAGACACACTTCGGATGTACGAGATGTTCTTGGGGCCAATTACCGAGGCCAAGCCTTGGAACACCAACGGAATTGAGGGCGTTAGCAAATTCTTAAAGCGATTCTGGAGACTGTTTATCGTAGACGAGAAATTCGCACCAACAGACGAAGCTCCAAACCCGAAGGAGTTGAAAGCGCTGCACGCTACCCTGAAAAAGGTTAGTGAAGACGTGGAGAAATTCGCTTTCAATACGTGTGTAAGTCAGTTTATGATTTGTTTGAATGAGCTCAGCGATTTGAAATGCAACAAGCGTCAGATCTTGGAGCCGTTAACGGTTGCACTTTCATCTTTTGCCCCTCACATGTGTGAGGAAATCTGGAAGAACCTTGGTCATGAAGGTGGTATCAGTGGAGTTTCATTCCCAGAGTTTGACGAATCATTCTTGGTGGAAGACAGCATTTCTTATCCAATCTCATTCAACGGTAAAACCCGCTTGAACATTGAGATGGGTGCCGACTTAAGCAAAGAGCAAGTGGAAGAATTAGTTCTTGCCCACGCAGATGTAATTGAGCGACTGGAAGGTGCTACACCTAAAAAGGTAATCGTAGTTCCAAAGCGGATTGTGAATATTGTGGTTTGATTCTCCTCATACTCAAGCCTATTCTTTAAGCGTCAAAGCAGGTCTTGGAAAGGTGAATTAAACAACTTCGCCAAATTGGTGTTCAATTAGTTCTATGACGTACTCGTTAGCCGTTCTGTCCGTCATATTCGTTTCTTTCAGCTTATCTGTCGAGAGCGCATTTGCACAGAACACTAAAGCCGAAAAAATGAAGGTTGAAGTTTGGAGTGACGTGGTTTGTCCGTTCTGTTATATCGGAAAAACCAATTTCGATAAGGCCATGGCACAGTTCGAGGAAAAGGAGAATATTAAGTTCGTTTGGAAAAGCTTTCAGCTTTATCCTGATGTAAAGACCAATCTTGACATATCGCTTTATGAGCATCTTTCTACAAGCAAAGGAATTACAATTGAGCAGGTAAAAGGAATGGCGGTAAACGCGGCTCAAATGGGAAAGGCCTCAGGTTTAAACCTCGATTTCGATAAATCGGTTGTGGCCAACTCATTCAATGCCCATCGGTTGGTACACTTCGCGAAAGAAAATGGATTGCAACTGGAGATGAAGGAGCGTCTTTTCAAAGCTTTTTTCACCGAAGGCCAAAACATTGACGATACTGAAACCCTCATTGCGTTAGCTGGAGAAATTGGGCTTGACGCTAATCTAGCAAAAGCGGTACTGGAAAGTGATAAATACGCAGATGCCGTGCAGGCTGATATTCGAGAGTCACAGCAATTGGGAGTTAGAGGAGTTCCGTTTTTCGTTTTCAATCGCACGTATGCGGTTTCTGGTGCCCAAGCACCGGAAGGCTTTTTAGAAACGTTGGAAAAGTCCTTTGCCGAATGGCGGCAAGCTAACCCTACGGTTCAACTGAAAGTAACAGAAGGGCCAAGCTGCGAACCGAACAAGGTTTGTGAGTAAAACCCTAAACAACCATCATCAATATTATGAAAACAATAATCTCAGTTTTACTTGTTGTAACGTTCCAAGTTTTGGCCTTTGGGCAATGTTCTACAGTGTCTGTTCAAATCTCATCATCTGACACGGCCTACGTCCAGTTATACCATGCCGGGTTCTTTAACATTGATTCTGGCTATGCCAATGTCTGCGAATGGGAAGTAACCACCTTTCAGGGTGCTGTTGTTCACCAAGGCACAACATCCGGAGCGTGGGCAGACCAGTCTTTCAGACTATTTAATCATTCCGTACCAATTACCGATTCCATGGAAGTGACCTTGTTCATTACGAATCCTATTGCTGGAATCTCATGCTCAATTAAAGACACCCTTTTCTGGGAGGAAACTCAGGTTCTTCCAGGTTCGTTCATAGGAAATTGGAATGTGGTTGGGGATTACGGTGGAGTAGAAAACGTGCTCACGTCAATTGGAGTTATTGCCCGTAACATCGAAATGTTGATTTACCCAAATCCGAGTAATGGGCGGTTCCGATTGACGATTGAAGATGGTACTGGAATCATCCGTTACTCTGTTTTTGACGTTCTTGGAAAAGAAGTAGCGAACGAAGTTTTCGTTGCTAATGGTAAGGTCCATAGTTCAATTGACCTGAGAGGCCTATCCGCAGGCATGTACACCCTTCAACTTCAGACTGAAAATGGCATCTACTCTGAGAGGTTGGTTAAGGATTGATCAAAATCCCATACTCAACAACTGCCTTATATCATCGACATCAGACTGAGAACTCAGCGGTTCCACATTCATTATTCGTAGTGGTTTTCCGCCATGGTTCATGGCCATCACATCTTCCTTTTGTAGGTAGAAATGATTGCCAGACATGTCTATGACCACCAAGCCTAGCAACGCTTCTGGATCAAACGAAATCGTTTCTGAATCTTTGGCTGAATGCTTCAAGTAGCTGTTCAGGTTTTCGTCAAACACGAAGGCCTCATACCAATCAACCACTTTGCCGTTGGCCACAAAATTGGCGTTTGCCTGCACTGGGCTTACTAGGTTTTTCAATTGGTCACAATTGTAAATTCCACATGTACCAATAGATAAACTCCTGACCACAGTTGCGTTGCTAGCGAACCGAATTTCTGTCTGCCTCTTTTCTTTCTTCGCTTGAAAAGCACAATGAGAGTCCCAGTCGGAAAAAGTCAATTCGCTTTCGGATGGTGACATCAGACCCATCGATTCTTCCCAAGCCCATTCCAAATCTCGTTCCCATCTGTTCTGGGCCAAAGCGAACGCCCGGTCAGCTTCCTTTTTAAGTCTTCGATTACGAAGCTTCAGCTGGCCTTGATACACCTTGAACCGCTTTTCAAAATGAGATTCACGCTTGGCCAACATCCGTTTGGTTCCAGCATCCAGCATCTCGTCATATACCTG
>JBLFWJ010000203.1:0-5440 GCA_047611425.1 Bacteroidia bacterium
TTAATAAATCCTCCGCCTCGTTCCTCGGCACCTCCTTTAAAAAGGAGGAATGGCGACAGTTCCCCCTTGAAAAGGGGGTGCCCGAAGGGTGGGGGATTTTTTACTGGTATGCTGCGGGGGAATCATATTCTTAATGATCGGAATTGCAAGCGGACCAAGAAATGAAGCCATCATAGTTCCGATGGCCATCTTGGTCAAGGAGGTTGAAAAAGAAGTATCAATGGCATCCAAATCTATTCCAAAACCGCACGCCATAGATTACCGCCAGAATTGTGTGTACACTCAGCAATACCAGACTCTGAGGGCCATACCCGTTGAACAGGAATGAACCGAACATCATTGCATTTATCAAAACCACTAGACGAAAAACCCATTTATCCACCCAAGTGGTCAGGTCTTCAGTTTTGTGAATTCGCTCTAGAAGAACCATCACAGCCAGAAATATCCAGCCAAGAAAAGCTAAATGGGAATGCGCATTTCGAAGATCATGAAGTCTGAATGGGGCAATATTGACCCATTGAATACTTCTCATCAAAAGCCCTTCACCTGCCACTACGATGAACATAATGAAAACTGGAATGAGCTCTCTATTTGGGTTTCTCATGCGAATGAAAGAATACGCCCGCTCCAATCATAATTCAAGCGGTTTGAATTATTTCTAGAATCAAAATACAATGCATGCATTGCTTTTTTATATTTGCTGAGTATTGAATCGATAAATGATGAGCAATTTAAAAGGTGGTAATTTCCTAGCAATCGACACTGATCCGAAAGATGTTTTCATTTGGGAGGATCTGAGTGAAGAGCAAATGATGATCGGTGACATGGTACAGGAGTTCTGTATTAAAGAAATTCAGGAGCCCCAGAAAAAAGCTGGCAAGGAGTTAACCGCTGAAACCGATCTTGATCAAATTGTTGGTCTACTAGAAAAAGCAGCTGAGCTTGGCTTGTGTGGTGTCGCTATTGGAGAAGAACATGGCGGAATGGATCTAGACTTCAACACTGGCCTGGTGTTTTCAGAAAAGATTGCCTACGGACTTTCATTTGCAACAACCATCGGAGCTCAAACTTCCATCGGTTCGCTCCCAATCGTTTACTACGGCACGAAAGAACAAAAAGACAAGTACTTACCTGGGGTTGCTTCTGCAGCGCTCAAAGCGAGTTACTGTTTAACTGAGCCAACAGCTGGATCTGATGCCAACTCTGGAAAAACCAAGGCTATTTTAAATCCCGAGGGCACTCATTATATAATGAACGGCCAGAAGATGTGGATCACCAACGGTGGTTTTGCAGATCTGTTTATCGTGTTTGCTAAGATTGATGATGACAAGGATTTATCAGCGTTTATCGTAGAAAAGGCGTTTGGTGGAATAACGATTGGCGCAGAGGAAAAGAAACTTGGCATCAAAGGGTCATCGACTGTTCAAGTCTTCTTTAGTGATTGTCCAATTCCGAAGGAGAATTTATTGGGAGAACGTCAAGGCGGGTTCAAAATGGCTTTGAATATCCTGAACACTGGTCGGATCAAACTGGCTGCAGGAACTAACGGTGGATCAAAATTCGGAATCACCAATGCAGTGGAATATGCATCCGAACGGAAGCAGTTTGAAACGCCTATAATCGAGTTTGGCGCCATGCAACATAAGATTGGTGAAATGGCAGCAAGGGTTTTTGCCGTTGATGCCGGCATCTACAGAATCGGACGGAACATCGACCTGAAAACGGAAGAATTGAAAGCTGCCGGAATGGACCCCAGCAAAGCAAAATTGGAAGCCGTTCGTGAGTATGCCATCGAATGTGCCATTCTAAAAGTGAAAGGATCTGAGAACGCAGATTATGTAGTTGATGAAGTGCTTCAGATTTTTGGCGGAATGGGATACTCTCAAGAAGCAGGAGTAGAAGTAGCATATCGCGATGCTAGAATTACTCGCATATATGAGGGAACCAATGAGATCAACAGACTTTTGTCTTTGGCCGAGTTGACGAAGCGAGCAATCAAAACCAAAGAGATCGACCTTATTGGAGCAGGTAAAAAAGTGCCAGGAAGAGTGCTTTCCTCCATCATTAGTTCTGGCCCAAAAACCGGAATGGCCGGTGCAGAACGAATTGTTCGAGCAATAAAAGATGTGTTCCTGTTGATTTCTGGAGATTCGGGCAAGAGATTAGGAAAGAAGATGGTTGACGAGCAGGAGATTGTCATGAACCTTGCCGACATACTTGCTGACGCCTTTGTTTGCGAAAGCGTCATGCTGAAAGTGAAAAAGCTGCAAAGCACTTCAACCGACAAGAAGAAGTTGGAGATTCAAACCAAGATGATGGAAGTGTATCTGTACGAAGCTTTGGAACGAACCCGCAAGAATGCGATGGATGCCCTTTCCTCCTACCCAACCAGTAAGAAAATGAATGCTTACATCGTACGGAAACTTCTCGGAACCTATGATGTAAATCCGAAAGCGCTTAGAAGAGATATCTGCGAATATGTTAGAGCCCAAAAAGGATACTCGTTCTAAAACCACCCTTAGAAGAAATGGTGGATCAATTCTTTGTTCCGCCATTCAGCGTTGCTCGAATATTCTTCAAAGAATATCTTAACATCAGCCTGACTCTCGTACTCTACGAAGTAGATTTTCTTGTCTGATTGGCTCTCGTATTCTACGAAGAACCAAAGGCCATCATTCTTACCTGCTTGGCTCTCATACTCTACTTTGTAAACACTAAGGTCAGCTTGGCTTTGGTAGTCCACCACAAAGACTTTCACATCTGCTTGGCTTTCATATTCAACGCTAAAAACCTTTTGGGCAAAGCCTTGTGAGGTTGTACAAATGAAGGCCAGTATAAAAGCTGATTTGGTGAACAAAGATTTCATCAATCCTGATCCAAATTCCGAACCATGGTTAAGATTGTTGCTACCGCACAAGTCTCGTTTTCTTGGTCGTAAACCTCAACCAACCACTTTACAATTCCCTTTTTGATGTCTTCTTCGTCACGCTTTTCCTGTTGGATCTTCTCTTTACATGTCAATCGAACACCGATTGTCATTCCCGGATAAACCGGCTTTGTAAAACGCGCTTCGTCAATGCCGTAATTCAGTAATACTGGGCATTTTCTGTTCTCAACAAACATTCCTGCTGCTTTGGAAAGTATCCAGTAACCATGTGCAACTCTTCCTTCGAAAAGCGTTCCGTCTAGAGAAGTTATATCCGTGTGTGCATAGAAATGATCACCGCTCACATTCGCGAAATTCACGATGTCTGCATCGGTCACAGTGTGCTTATGTGTGATCAAGGTCTCCCCTATTTCAACTTCCTCAAAATGCTTCATGAAAGGGTTAAGCAAAACTTCCTTTTGCTTTGCTCCTTGCTGATAAACCGAAGTAATCTCAGTAATCATGGTTGGTGAACCTTGAATTGCAGTACGTTGCAAATAGTGCATCACACCACGCTTTCCGCCCATTTCTTCTCCACCTCCAGCTCGTCCTGGCCCACCATGAACCAACATAGGCATTGGTGATCCGTGGCCTGTACTTTCCTTGGCACACTCTCCATTCAGAATTAAAATTCTGCCATGGTAAGAGGCTGCACCAACTGCAAAATCGCGTGCAGTATTTCCATCATTCGTTACAATTGAACAGCAAAGTGAACCCTTACCCAACTTGGAAAGCGCGATTGCTTCATCTAGTCCATTATATGGAAGAATGGTACTCACCGGCCCGAAAGCCTCAATATCATGAACCGCTGTTTTATTGAAGGGATCGTCATTTCTCATTAAGATTGGGGACATGAATGCGCCCTTGGTTCCATCTGCACCGATGGCTTCAACTGGGTCGAGGTTTCCAAAGACAATATCTGCCTCCTTCATCAAAAGCTCAACCTGCTCCTTTACCTCTCGCATTTGATCTTGGCCGGCCAATGCGCCCATTCTTACGCCTTCAGCAGTTGGGCTACCAATGGTCGTTTTCTCCAATCGCTTACCAATCGCAATCTGTACATCTTCTATAAGGTTTTCTGGCACCATAACTCTTCGAATGGCTGTACACTTCTGGCCACATTTTACAGTAATCTCTTTTGCAACCTCTTTCACAAAGAGGTCGAATTCTGGAGTTCCAGGGACAGCATCTGGTGCAAGAATTGAAGAATTCAAACTATCGGTCTCCATATTGAAAGGCACACTATTGTTGATGATTGAGTCCTTTGACTTCAGCATTCTTCCAGTCGTTGCCGACCCTGTGAATGTCACCACATCTTGGCTATCAACATGATCCAAAAGATCACCAGCCGAACCACATATCAATTGCAATGCTCCTTCTGGCAGAATACCAGAAGCGATAATATCTTTTACCATCGCCTCGGTTAAGAACGATGTAACGGTTGCTGGTTTCACAACCGCAGGCACACCCGCCAACCAGTTAACGGCCACCTTTTCCAACATTCCCCAAATAGGAAAATTGTATGCGTTTATGTGAACAGCTACCCCTTCTTTCGGTACCATTATATGATGCCCGATAAAACTTCCTCCTTTACTTAAAGGAACATAATCGCCATCTACATGAAATGGTTGGTCTCCGAATTGCTTTCTCAAACTGGCATTGGCGAATACGTTTCCGATTCCGCCTTCAATATCAATCCAACTATCAATACGTGTAGCGCCAGTTTTGTAACTGATGTCGTAATACTTTTCCTTCATTCCTTGAAGGTGCAAAGCCAACGCCTTAAGCATTAACCCGCGTTCTTGAAATGTCATTTTCCTTAACGCATGACCACTCTGTCGGCCGTATTCTAAGGCAGCTTTAAAATCCAACCCCTTAGTTGATGCCGATGCCACTTGCTCTCCCGTTACTGAGTTGAACAGTGCCGTGCCGTCACCATCTCCTTCTATCCAATTTCCTGATAAGTAATTCTGAAGCTTCATCGTTTCTATTTGAGTAGGCCAAATATAGTTGGCTATTGGGTGATTTTTATGACCGTGGATTACCTATAATCCGACACAAATCAATTATGAATTCTATGAACTCAATCTATGAGGTTGCCGCAAAAACATTTGGTCAATCTATCAAAGTTAGGTTCAGTAAAAAAGAGACCTATCCTATTAGCGTACAATTGTTAAGTGATAACGAAGATTTATTAACTGACTAAGCCGCATGTATAGTTAAACACGCAATTTATTTAACTGAACATCCAACTTTTCTAGTCGAACATGGAACTTTATAATGATTCCCCCGCAGCATGCCAGTAAAACTCAAATTCATTTCTGAAACATTTGGTTTTACTAGGTTTAATAAATCCTCCGCCTCGTTCCTCGGCACCTCCTTTATAAAGGAGGAATGGCGACAGTTCCCCCTTGAAAAGGGGGTGCCCGAAGGGTGGGGGATTTTTTACTGGTATGCTGCGCGGGAATCATATTGAACTAAATTTAGGCGGCTTTCAAATGGCTTGGAGAGAAT
>JBLFWJ010000204.1:0-5346 GCA_047611425.1 Bacteroidia bacterium
AGCAACTAACAATAGCCGTTACAGGGCTGAATAACATCGATAGTCCAGGGCCAGGAATGCCTGTAATTAGGGCGCTCCGCGATAGCGAAGATTATGACGTAAGAGTTATTGGTTTGAGCTACGAAACCTTGGAGCCAGGCATTTACATGCACGACATGGTTGATCACGTCTATCAGATTCCATTTCCAAAGTCGGGAACGGAAGTGATTTATGGTCGAATGGCATACATCAACTCGTTAGAGAATATCGATTTCTTGTTCCCGAATTTTGATGCTGAACTGTTCAATTTTATCAAGATAGCTGATAGAATGGAGAAGGACTTGGGAATCAAAACCTGTCTGCCCACTTTGGATCAGTTTGAGTCTCGACACAAGGTAAATTTAGAAGAGTTTGGAGAAAAGTATGGACTTAAAGTTCCAAAAAGCAAGATGCTTTTCTCACCTGCGGAGATTCCAAATTTGGCACAGGATTTCACTTATCCGATGGTGGTTAAGGGTCAGTTTTATGATGCGCTTATTGCTTACAATAAAGGTCAAGTTGAAGCACACTTCAACAAGTTGGCCGCCAAGTGGGGTTTGCCAATTGTAATTCAGGAATTCGTTTACGGAACGGAGGTGAATATTGTAGCTCTTGGGGATGGAGATGGAAACACGGTTGGAATGGTGCCAATGCGAAAGCAATACATCACCGATAAAGGAAAAGCTTGGGCAGGTGTAAGTATAGACGACCAAGGTTTGCTAGACGAAGCAGAAAAGCTGATTAAGGAAAGTAAATGGAAAGGCGGAATGGAGCTGGAATACATCAAAACCAGCGATGACGAGTATTATCTACTCGAGATCAATCCACGGTTCCCTGCTTGGGTATATCTAGCGGTTGGTTGCGGACAAAATTTACCAGAAGCTGCAGTTAAGATTGGAATGGGGGAGAAGGTTCCGCAATACACCGAATATGAAGTGGGTAAAATGTTTATCAGGTATTCTTGGGATATGATTGTGGACATGAAGGAGTTTGAAGAAATCTCCACAACCGGTGAGCTTGGGCCGAGGAAGAAAAAAGCTTCTTGAGCTACAAGTTTCAAGTAGAAAGCTACAAGAGAAATGAAGGATTTTAAGAAGTTGATTGTTTGGCAGAAGTCAATGGATTTAGTTGAAAATGTGTTTCAAATAGTTGGTAAAATGGATATGAGTGAAAAAATATCGTTGGGTTCCCAAATAAGCAGGTCTGCTGTTTCTATTCCTTCCAATATCGCGGAAGGTGCAGGTAGAGGAACAGACAAGGAATTCGCTCGATTTTTGGATATCGCAATGGGCTCAGCTTTTGAACTTGAAACTCAATTGATGATTTTAGGTCGAACCAATCCTGTTTTAGCGGAAACGCAAGCAGATTTAGTGTTGAATACACAAGAAATTCAGAAAATGCTGAGTGGCTTAAAACGCTCAATAAAAACTGATTAAGTATGAACTTGTCGCTTGTGACTTGCGACTTTAAGCTTAATAACATGGACAAGCAGAGATATGAAAGACCGATAATCCGTAAACTGAATACGGGTGTGATGAATAAGTTCGGAACACGAACGGAGTATGAGCCAGTTACACATATTGAGGATAATGGCGTTAGCGATTTGATGCAAGAATATGGTTCTCCACTTTTCGTTATTTCTGAACGAAAAATTGAAGAAACATACATGTCAGCGGTACGCGCGTTTAACACACGTTACCCAAAAGTTCAGTTTGCGTGGAGCTATAAAACCAACTACATAAGCGCGGTTTGCAACGTTTATCACCGCATGGGCTCATGGGCTGAAGTTGTGTCAGGTTTTGAGTACCAAAAAGCGTTGAAAAATGGT
The DNA here is from genome assembly GCA_047611425.1 of Bacteroidia bacterium. Taxonomy (GTDB): domain Bacteria; phylum Bacteroidota; class Bacteroidia; order UBA10329; family UBA10329; genus JBLFWJ01. Next base: position 1,847 of record JBLFWJ010000204.1, read on the forward strand.
GTTCCCGGGTCAAAAATAATTTTCAATGGTCCGGATAAAACGGTAGAAGAATTGAAGCTAGCGATGGAGAATGACTCGCTAATTCACATCGATCACTTGGATGAACTTTACACACTAACCGAGTTATGCGAAGAAACAGAAATTCGTCCGAAAGTGGCCATCAGAATAAACATGGACACGGGTATTTACCCAATGTGGGATCGCTTCGGATTTAACTACGAGAACGGTCAAGCTTGGGATGCCATCAACAAGATTGTTCTTGCCGATAAAATGGATTTGGTTGGACTGCACAGTCACATAGGAACGTTTATGCTTACTGCAAACGCCTACGGAGTTGCGGCAAGTAAGCTTTCAGAATTGGCGCTAAGCATTCAGAAAAAGTACGACAAGAAGATTCAGTACATCGATATGGGGGGTGGTTTCGCTTCGTCTAATACGCTGAAAGGATCATTTCTTTCCGGATCCGACACTTCTCCAACGTTTGACGACTACGCAGAAGCAATTTCTACAGCCATAATGAATGCTGGATTTGTAGAAGATGAATTGCCATTGCTGATCCTGGAGACAGGACGAGCTTTGATTGATGAGGCAGGTTCGTTGCTTGGTTCGGTTATTTCAAACAAACGTTTGAGCGATGGGCGAAAGGCCACCATTATGGATTTTGGAGTAAATATTCTTTTCACCTCGTTCTGGTATGATCATAAGATCAGCCCGGCTCAAGAGTTCAGTCATCATACCGAAGATTCTGTGATGTACGGCCCGCTGTGCATGAACATTGATGTGGTTCGTGAAAACGTAACACTTCCTCCATTAAAAAGGGGAGATCAAGTGGTTGTTCATACGGTTGGTGCGTATAACATGACGCAGTGGATGCAATTCATCGCACTCAGACCCGCGGTTGTAATGATTGATAAGGCAGGAAAATCGCACAGAATTAGAAAACGAGAAACGCTGGACAACATTGATCAACAAGAAGTAATGCCTGATTATTTGAAGGAATTCAAACTTTGACGGACACGCACAAATACACTTGGAAATTAATCTGGGAAGGACTGTTACACAGTTACTCCCAGATTTTTTTCAGTCTGGATAAGGTCTTCGCGGTCATACTGCTGATCTGTTCATTCATAGATCCATTTGTGGGTATAAGTGCAATTGTAGCTGGTTTGGTTTCAATACTCGTTGCGTATTTCTTAGGATTCGACCATAAGGGAATCCGTGAAGGGATGTACAGCTTTAACAGCGTAATGGTTGGTATGGTGATGGCTGTTTACTACGATTTGAATATGCCTTTCATGCTTATGCTGATTTTGATGTCAGTATTCACTCTGTTCCTCACATTGGCTATAAATGCCCAACTGAGAAAATACGGCTTACCAATTATGAGTATTCCGTTCCTGTTTGGAGTTTGGACCGTGCTTCTGGTTGGCCGCGAATTCTCTGGATTGGAACTTACCGAACGTGGTATTTATACCATAAACGAAATATGGTCGTACGGTGGGCAGAATCTAGTTATGGTCTACGAGTTTATCGACACCATACCGCTACCAGATATTCTCGATTTGTACTTGAGGTCTCTAGGTGCAATCTTCTTCCAGTATAACCTTTTGGCTGGGCTCATCATCATGTTGGGCCTTATCCGATTCTCGAGAATCGCCTTTGTCCTTTCTCTTGTTGGGTTTTTTAGCGGGTACGTTTTCTATGGTTTTATGGAGGGCGAATTTTCCCATCTGCACTACAGCTACATCGGGTTTAACTTCATTTTATCATCCATCGCACTTGGAGGGTTTTTCATAATTCCCTCTCGCGGAAGCTTCGTTTTGGTGGCGCTCGCATCACCAGTTATCGCGATTCTCATCGCGGCTATTGCCAATGTTTTTAGCGTTGTTCAGTTACCGATCTATTCCTTGCCATATAACGTTCTGGTGTTGGTTACGCTGTATGTTCTTAAGCTCAGAGTTGTGCCAAAAGGACTGAACCCTGTTTTAGAGCAAACCTATTCTCCCGAGAAAAATCTGTATCGATTTCAGAATCATCAAGAGCGATTTGCGAATGATTCGCTGTTCCATATTTACCTCCCGTTTATGGGTGAATGGACCATTTCACAAGGCCATGATGGAGACATTACACACAAAGGAGAATGGAAGGAGGCTTTCGATTTTGTGATTGAAGATGAGAAAGGGTCAACCTACAGAGAACTCGGTTCTAGGCTAGAAGATTATTACGGATTCAATCGACCGGTTATGGCTGCTCAAGCAGGTACCGTTGTTTCCGTTGAGGATGATGTAGAGGATAATTCTCCAGGGAAAGTAAACCTCGAGCAGAATTGGGGAAACAGCGTTGTAATTAAGCATGGCGAATTCATGTTCACCAAGTTGAGTCACCTGAAAAAGGACACCATTAAGGTGAAAGAGGGTGATAAGGTCAAAAAAGGTGAGGTGATTGCTTCACTTGGAAATTCAGGACGATCGCCAGAACCGCATATTCACTTTCAGATGCAAGCTGCACAGTATATCGGTAGTAAAACGCTCGATTATCCTGTGGCATACTACATGGAGAAATCGAAAGAAGGGCCCATTTTTCATGCATTTGACCGTCCACAAGAAGGTCAGACTATTTCTAACGTTAAGGTGCATCCGTTATTGAAAAAGGCATTCGGTCTCATACCAGGCATGCATTTGAAATTGACAAACGGTGAAGAAAAATACGATTGGGAAGTGTTTACCGATGCGTACAATTACACCTACATCTACTGCCATCAAACCAAAGCGATAGCCTATTTCGTTAACAATGGAACGCTATTTTATTTCACCCAATTCATGGGCGATAAGAATTCGTTGCTCTTCCATTTCTACTCAGGATTGTACAAGGTTTTGCTAGGCTATTATCAAGATTTGAACCTTAAGGATGTCTTTCCTGTAGATGTGATTTACACAGGGTTCTTGAAAGCGACAATGGACGTGCTTTCGCCATTTATTCAGGTTGTAAACGCAGATTATCAGATCGATTATTCAGAACTGGATGATAGTTTGGAACCACAATGGTCCAAGTTGAATTCATCACTTAAAGTGAGCGCTTTTGGGTCAGTACGACAGGAACACGAGTTTAAGCTCGAAGTAGATGCTAAAGGAATTTCCAGCTTCGCTATTATCGAAAATGGAGTTCAAAAAACATTCTCATGCGAAGTTGGTTAGGGCTCATATTGCTGCTGTTTGTCGGAGGGAATTCCATGGCACAAGAATGGTCTGATAAGGCGCATTATGATGCTTACATACAAGGCGATTGGAAAAAAGTAGTTGAACTTGGAAAACTCGCAAAAAAAGCCAAAGCCGATTACTACTACATCCGAGTTAGAAATGGCTACGCCAATTTTATGCTTGGCAAGTTTTTGAAAGCCGAATCTGAATTCGAGAAAGCGCTCAAATTCAATAGTTCTGATGCCTTTGCAAAACGCTACAGTTATTGGTCTTCCGCTTACGCGGGAAACTCCTCAACTGCGT
>JBLFWJ010000205.1:0-5333 GCA_047611425.1 Bacteroidia bacterium
CGATGATTGAGAAAATTGCGCTCGTTTTCTTAGGTGGTGGTTTGGGCAGTGTTCTGAGATTCCTAATTTCTCAGGGGGTCCTAAAGATTTCATTATTCACATTTCCTTGGGCAACTCTTACCGCAAACTTGCTTAGCTGTTTGCTTATGGTCGTTTTGCTTAGGTCAGGTAAAATGATTGGGCAAGGTGAAAGTCTAAGATTATTTCTAATGATAGGCTTTCTGGGTGGGCTTAGTACGTTCTCAACATTTAGCTATGAGACAAGTCTATTAATGAAAGAAGGCCATCTTTCGATGGCCTTCACTAATGTTGGTCTAAGTGTTTCGGTCTGCATATACTGTTTGTACAAACTGACCTGATCCTTACAATTTAAATTATAAGGATTTCCATCCATCAATTGTGAAACACCTCAATCATCAAAGTTTCTTCTTGGTTGCTACTTAACCTGCATTGAACCTCATTGCTGATTATAAGTTGGCCTTCTTCATAATCTGTCCAAGTCGTATCCCCACGTTTAATTTGAATTTGGACATTCGTATTCGGGGCAGCATTCAATACATGAATACTGCAAGGGTATGATCTGTTGGAATTGAATACTTTCAATCCAGGCCCGAAACCTAATCCGTTTCCGGTTCTAACCTCTAATATATCTGATGGACACATATCGAGCTTTTATTTAGGCAACTTTTGCCGTAGTTGATAAAACTGGATTTGCAAATTGATTCCATAGTATCAATCCATATTCGCTAATTATCCTTTTCCGTTTAGTCGTTCTTTTAGAACCAATCGACCAATTTACTTGGGCTGTGATTTCCAAGAGTAACTCGTCAATCATCTGTCTAAGCATAGTAGACGAATGAACATCACTTGTTGATGTGTTTACTTTACTGGAAACTTGATTTAATCGAACCATCAATGGTCGTAGGTAGTCAAGTTTGTTTCGTGAAAAAGGTAACTCATGTGCGTCTGTTTTACCCTCTTGAATGAACAACATATTAAGCGTGTTCAATCTGTCAATATCTGTAATGCTCATCCCCATAGCTCTTAGATTAAAACGTTGCTCAAACTGAACAACACGTCAAAAGTATGTGGTCAATACCCTTTAGAAAAGGAAGATTGAGTCGAATATTGACAGGCGAAACGCCACAAGGCCGAGTGTCAATAGTCTGACACTCAGCCATTTGACTGAATTACGGTTTGCTTAAATTGCCACGCCTAACTGGATAAACCAATTAAACGCATGTATAGACAGTGTAATTTGACTTACACTAATAGTTCAGAAACTATTAAAAGTCTCCTGACTCCTCAACCCAAATGAAATCTCCTGATTCCTCAACCCAAATCTTATTTTCGGATTCATTGACCCAAGCCTCGGCTTTGTCATTCAATTTATTCTCCGTAAAAATTCTTACGGCTTCGTCCTTTGACATATTAGATGCTTCGTCAGCATTAACAAATCCAAAAGCAATTAAAATAGCTATTAATAATTCCATCCTGATATCTTGGTTAAATTAGATAAACGACTTAAATAGTTAGACAAATGTATCAATTTAATCGATAAACGAACTTAAACTTAAAAAATCAATGACAAATCATTCATGTAACTATTTCAGTGTTTAGGTAACAGGTGTTGTTAGCAACATTTCTCCGCCACACAATTATCTGGTTCATAGGTATGGAAGTTTGCATTCTAACTTTCGACCAAGTTTTTAGGCAATCAAATGAAATCTATTTACTCAATATTGAACGTATTAAGAAAGGGGGAGATTGAGTTGATCAAGCATTATTACACACGCCCGGTAAATGCGGAGAATAAAATGCGCCTGTCTTTACTCGAGACTGCGTTGCGTAAAAAGGGGCTTGCTAACTCCGAGGCTATCCTCGAATTAAGGGAGGGTATGAGCACATCAGCCTTTTCACATTTGAAAAGAAGACTTAAGAAGGACATGCTGAATGCGTTGCTTTGGCAGGAATCTGAAAAAAGGTTTCCAGAGGCATATCTGGCTGGAGAGTTCGAATGCACAAAGAATATTTCTCAGGCATATGTACTGCTGCTTAGGGGAAATACCAAAGAAGGACTAAAGCTTTTAGAGAGTGCCAGAAAACTGGCTCAGAAGTTCGAATTGGTAACGCACCGTATCACGATTAACCAATTAATAAGGAGAAGATTCGATGGTATAAAGAATGCAAGGGGTCTTAAAGACGTGAACATCCAATTGCTGTCGGATATTGAGAATATTTCGAGATTAAATTTTGCTGAAGAAAATACGCTTCTTCTTGCTACGCCTCAGTTGTTCCCTAAAGGTGCTGGTGATGTATTTAGAGAAACTGGTTCGGATGTTCTCAATGAATTAAAATTGAGATACACAGATTCTGGATTGAGTAGAGTTGGATTCTGGTATTACATGGCTGCAACAGAATTCTATCGATCAAATGGAATGTTCGAGGAGATGCTGGATCATGGTATGGGCTTCTTTAAACTTGTTAATGAGAGCGATTCATTGAGGTCTGATCCAAATGTTTCTGGTGTTTCGCAAACGGTAGGCACTGCCATGGTACGACTTCATAGATTTAAAGAGGCAGAGGAATATTTAGAGATCTCGGTTCAGAAGTTTAGGGAGGGTGGAATTAACCAGCTGGCGTCTTTGGAATTGTTGTTTAAAGCACAAATGGCGACTTACGGCACGTTTAGGTCAAAGGAAACTGTTGATAAAGGATTGCTTCACAGGCGAACTGGAATGAGCGAAAGGCTTGGCGCAAGATGGAATTACTTCAAGGCTTGTCGAGAATTCCTTTCAAGCAAACCGGATCAATCCTACACGACTTTAAACTCCAACGGGGATCTTATGAAATGGAAAGATGACCTTAATGTTCAATTTAGAATCTTGGAGGTGTTGCAATTGATAGAATTGGAAGACTATGATTGGATTGATTTCAAGTTAGATACGCTAAGAAAGTTCGTTTCTAGAAATAGAAAGCTAAAATCCTCTAGGGTTGATGGAATAATAAAAGTCCTACATGCTATACAGGCAAAATCATACGACTTGACTAAGTTGAATAATTCAACACTAGAAGTAATCAAGAAACTGCATTCTAACGAGAAAGGATGGGGGTGGAACCCGCTTGGATTTGAATTGGTACGATTTGATGCTTGGATAGAAAGGAAAATTGGTTGATTACCCCTTCTTGAAAACGGAATCCACTTTTAATAGGGATTGGTTTATTCTCTTCATGTCGGTCTCGGAAATGTCTAGATGAAAAACGAATCTGATACTGTTATTACCAACCATAAAGCATCCTATTTCATTTTCCTTGAGTGTTACCACAACTTGATTTGCATCCAATTCATTATTAACCTTGAAGACCAGAATGTTTGTTTCGGGTTCGAGAACAGAATCAACGAACCGACACGACTTAAGTGTTTCTGCAACTGATTTAGCTCGCACATGATCTTTCTCCAGTCGCTCAACATTATTTTCAATTGCGTAAAGTCCAGCTGCAGCAAGAATTCCTGCCTGGCGCATTCCTCCACCTAAAACCTTCCTGACTCTTCGTGCTTGGTAAATGAATTGTTCATTACCCAACAGTACGCTTCCTGCTGGACACCCTAATCCCTTGGAAAGACAGATGGAAATAGAATCGAATAAACGACCGTATTGAGCTTCAGAGATTCCTGATGCAACAATGGCATTGTAAAGCCGAGCTCCATCTAGATGGAATTTAAGGTCATGATCTGAGCATAAATCTCTAATCTCCTTAAGGTTTTTATAGGGAAAAACCTTACCGCCCCCTCGATTGCAAGTGTTTTCAGCTAATACAAGTTTAGTGGATGGAAAATGGACATCTATTGGTCTTAGTTTTTCTCTAACCGTCTCGGCATCAAAAACACCTCGGTTACCATCTATCGCGTTAACCGCGACACCAGCATTACGAGACATTCCACCTTGCTCATAATAATTAACGTGACAGTTTACATCACAAATCACCTCATCTCCAGGGTTTGTATGGACCATTACTGCAATCTGGTTCGTCATGGTTCCGCTTGGACAGAACAGTCCGGCTTCCATTCCAAATCGGTTTGCCAAGGATTTCTCAAGAAGATTTACCGTGGGGTCTTCTTGGAAGACATCGTCACCAAGCTCCGCAGAAGCCATCGCTTCCAGCATTTTGCTGGAAGGTTTTGTAACTGTATCGCTTCTTAAATCAATCATTTGTAGATGTACCCAGAGCGGGGGTCGAACCCGCACGGCCGCAATGGCCACAGGATTTTAAGTCCTGCGTGTCTACCAATTCCACCATCTGGGCATGCTGCTAAGATGCAAAAAGACATCTTGGTGGATAAAAAAAGATCCCCAAATGTTCCTTGGGGATCTTGAGCGAGAAACGGGATTCGAACCCGCGACCCCGACCTTGGCAAGGTCGTGCTCTACCAGCTGAGCTATTCTCGCGATTTTGGGAGTGCAAATGTAAATAATTTACCTAGTCGAGAAAGGGAATTAATGCCCTCTCAACAACTTTTTAATTTCATTGAGTTTAAATAGCGCCTCAATGGGTGTTAATGTGTCAATATCTGTTTGCAAAATAGCCTCTCGAACTTGCTCTAACACTGGGTCATCAAGCTGAAAGAAGCTCAGTTGGAGGTCATCAATTTGCTTTTTATCTGCCTCGGATGAATTTGAATGTTTCTGAGATTTTTCAAGTGTTTCTAAAATCTTGTTTGCCTTGGCAACCACCTTGGCGGGCATGCCTGCCATTTTTGCAACATGAATTCCAAAACTGTGTGCAGTTCCACCAGGTTCAAGCTTTCTTAGAAATATTACCTGCTTACCCTTTTCCTCAACAGATACATGGAAATTCTGAATACGTGGAAACTCAGATTCCAGATTATTCAATTCATGATAGTGCGTTGCAAAAAGAACTAAAGGTCGATGCTTACCATTGTCGTGAAGAAATTCTGCAATTGCCATTGCAATTGAAATTCCATCGTAAGTGGAAGTGCCTCGACCAATTTCATCCAAAATGATGAGGCTATTGGAAGTCATGTTATGCAGAATGCTGGCCGTTTCGTTCATCTCCACCATAAATGTCGATTCTCCAGAGGAGATATTATCTGATGCGCCAACTCTACTAAATATTTTGTCTACGATAAACAACTCGGCTGATTTAGCTGGAACAAAACTCCCAAGTTGAGCCATGAGTGAAATAATTACTGTTTGACGCAACAGGGCAGACTTACCAGACATATTAGGGCCCGTGATCATCAGGATTTGTTGGGTTTCGGCATCCAATGTCACATCATTCGGCACATATTTTTCTCCTAATGGTAGGGTGCT
>JBLFWJ010000206.1:0-5321 GCA_047611425.1 Bacteroidia bacterium
GCCCTGATGTTATTAAACCATTTTGTTCTACCCACAATATTGAATACTCAGCACCAGGCTGTGAAATGGAGTACGCGTATGTATTAGTTACTGGTTGAATTATCGATTCTCCCGAAATTTCAACGACATCGCATTGGCAAAGACAATCATGCCAGCCAAGCCCTGAATACGTTCCGTCTGGAAGTGAATCCCACTCAACCGTTGCATTGAAAACTGATGGATTATAGGTTCTACCTGTACTGATTTCTTCCTTTCTATTTAGTGTGATATGCCTAGTCCACCAAGCAGCATCAGGAGCCAGATTGAAACTTGTGTATGGTGGCATTGCTAAGGGGTCATCTGTCCATGAAAGGCCAGGGTTTTCACCTGTTTTTCCGAATATATCCACGATATCTCCATTCTTTACTAAGGCAATTGCATCATTGCCATTGAAGTAAAAAGGGGTTGGGTAAACTCCACTGCAATGCAGGTCGCCAAGGTTGTATAAAGCACTATCAATTGGCTCACTCCAAAAGCCACCGGTTTCAACCCATACAGAATCTGTTTGACCATTTGTGATAACAACTACTTCGTATGGGCTCAAGTTGCCACTTAATGACAATGCATCGGTAGCTGATGAACTCCCGTTAGAATATCTCTCAATTGTGTACTGGCTTAAATCGATTGGGTTTGTGGTTGGATTGTACAGTTCTAATGCTCTGTTGTTATCTGAGGATCCTTCAATATATTCAGATATGAACAAATCGGAGCAGCTTATTCCGGCAGGTGGTTCTCCAAATTGTAAAACTGCATTCTGCGCTACTGGAAATATTATGTCCGATGATCCGAATGTATAATTGGCAGTTCCATGAATTGTAATATCTATGTCTGAGCTGTAGTAGTTAGGTTCAACATAAAAATTGATACATCCAAGACCATCCAAAAGGCTTTGAGGATCACTAGGGGTGCTATACGTGGGAATCCAGCTTGAGCCATTGTAAATAGACCCTCCCTGGGCATATGTTATTTGGTTTGGAAGGCCTGAAATCGAATCAAGTATTGCCCAATTAACGTATACAGCTACACCACCGGTTTCTGAAGAGCCTACAAGAGAACCAATTACTATGGTCAAACTTGTTGAGTTTGATAAGTCCAGTACGTTCGGATAAATGGAAGTCTGTGGTAAATTGATGGCAGCTGCATCTGGATTGCATTGTGCAACGCTCGAAGATGTACCGATTGCAAACAGTAATAGAATTACTAACCCTCTTTTCATTGTGTTCTCGATTGATTGTACCAAGGTGGTTTTTTGACTATACGAATTTAGGTGATTGTATCTATTTACTTAAATAACGATTTCACATACCTACTAACAGCAACTCAACACTATCATAAAAACTACCCCCTGTGCTTTAGGGGTAGGGCGTACTCCCTAACCAACTTCTTACTCACCGTTCCTGATTCCGCATCCAACCTAAGTGTGCGACCACCCCCACAAAACCTACAAAAATCAGTTTGGGGTCGTAAACTTATTTGGTAAGTAGCTTATACTTCTGCTTGATGAGAAACATAACGTAGTTAATATCAGAGTTCTGATTGAAGGGAATTTTATATATGCAGCCTTTTGTCCCCGATTTCCATTCCCATCCAGTCTCATAATAGGACAGGAGCGAGGCTCAGCCTAAACACATCCACCACCCATACACCTGTATCAGCTTTTAACCCAAGTGGTTTGAGAAAAAATAGGAATGGTTTAAAAGCTGCATCAACCACTTTAGTAAAAAACATGGGTGGTTTACAAGCTACATCAAGTGGTTTGAGAAATAAACCAAGTGGTTTAAAAGCTGCATCAAGTGGTTTAGAAAATAAACCAAGTGGTTTACAAGCTACATCAAGTGGTTTGAAACATAAACCACGTGGTTTAGAAAAAAAACCATGAGTTCAACAAGCTATTTTAAGTTCAACGCGAATTTTTAGGGGGAAATATTTTAGGAATCTGACAATAAACATGGAGAGTGTTGGGTTTAAGAATGTAACAGCAGGACAGCCGAATCTTGTTTCACTCTTAAAAATCCTAATCATGAAAAGGAGAAGAGTTAAGTTGGGCCTAGTAGGCCTTGTAGTGGCAGAAATGTTAACGTACTGCCGAGGTATCATTCAAAAAATGAGTGCAAATCCTCATTTTCCAATAGCCGACAATCCGCATAATGCTACGCTGGAACTGGCTGTTGATGAATTGGAATCGGCAGACATTGCTGCTGCTGATGGTGGTACAACCCTTAAGGCCGCCTTGCGACAGAAAAGGGCGGATGTTTTTAATGTAATGCGGCCCTATCGCGACTTTGTGAATGAGAAGGGCAATGGCGTGGAGGAGATTTTGAACACCACGGGATTTCCGTTGGCAAAGCTTCCTGGTTCTAAAACGGATTTGGGGATTCCACCCAACGTAAGAACAAAAACGTTGCAGAAACCGGGGCAAGTAGAGGTGTATTGTCAACGAGTGGTGGGCGCAACGGGCTATCAAATTCGTTACCGCCTTGTAAATCGGATTGCAGATGATGGTAATTCGTTGTCTGGGGCTTCTGCTGGTTCTAACGCAATACCGCTTCTCATTGATGATGGGTGGGTGAGATCCGATCCGATGGGGCAGCAACGTCAAACTGTAACGGGGTTGGAATCTGCCATGTATCACGAATTTCAGATGCGTGCCATTGGCGCGGGACCACCAAGCGCATGGAGCGACAGCGTAAAGGGGCTGGCCGCATAGATAAACCCATCGGCCCGAGGTTAGAAAGGCTGTCTTGCTGGAGGACCGGGGTTAACCGCCTACTGGAAACGGTAGGCGGTTTTTTTATGCGTTACGCGCACGCAGCATTCATCATAAGCATCCGTCATTGCGAGGAACGAAGCAATCTCACAAAGAATTTGATAGTGCTAGAAACAGATTGCTTCGTACCTCGCAATGACGCGAACGGAAGTAGATTGCTTCGTCCTGCGTCCTCGCAATGACGAGCGTAGAGAATCCGTCATAAGCATCCGTCATTGCGAGGAACGAAGCAATCTCACAAAGAATTTGGTAGTGCTAGAAACAGATTGCTTCGTACCTCGCAATGACGCGAACGGAAGTAGATTGCTTCGTCCTTCGTCCTTGCAATGACGCAGGTGGAGTTAGACCTACTAGGTTTCTAAAACCTAGTAGGTCTGGTCTATAATATAATCACTCCTCCAACAGCACCCCTGCCAATTGCTTCACTTGCAATTCAGCATTCTTGGTGTTGTATTTAGCTTGGCTGTAGCTGCTTTGGGAGTTCAGTTGGTTGAGTTGTGCTTGACGGAATTCAATCGAAGTAATCTGCCCTTGTTTGTACATCTCGTTGCTACGGTCAAAATTGCGTTTTGCAGTTTTTAAGTTGGCTTCTTGTGCTTTTAGGACGAACAGTGCATTCTCGTAAGTCGCATAGGCATTAAGAACATCTCTTTGTACAGTATATGCCGTTTGCTCTTGCTGAATTTTCTGCGTTTCCATAGCAATCTTAGCACTCTGCGTACGTGTTTTAGTAGTTCCACCATCAAAGATGTTCCAACTTAAACTTAGACCAGCCTGAGGACCGTAACTCTCGCTTCCCGTAAGGAATGCCCCGTTGGGATTTTCTTGCCCTTGATAAGCGTAAGCCGCGTTTGCAGAAAGAGACGGAAACCAACCAGCGCGACTTGCTTTTATCGCGTATTCGCTGTTTTTTAATTGGCTTCTAGTCTGCTCAATCATTACGTTACGTTCTAATGCTTTTGCTGAGACTTCATTTGCATTCAATGCTAACTCAAACACTATTGCTGTATCAACGGAGAACTCTGTTTCCAAGGTTCTTCCCATAATGAGATTGAGGTTTCGTTTGGCATTAGCCAACTGCTGTTTTGTATTCAGAAAATTGATGCTGTCGTTGTTTACATCGACCTCAGCATTTAGAATATTTAGTTGCGTTCCTTGTCCGTACTCGTAGCCATATTCTGCACGTTTCATGCGTGTTTTAGAGATTTCTAGAGCATTTTGAAGAATGCCCATGTTCTCAGATAATCTCGCAATTTCAAAATATGAGTTAGACAACTGAAGAATGGTGTTTTCAATAATCTGCTTTGCTTGCAACTCTGTGAGGCTGTGCTGTTCCTTTAGCTGCTTGTAGTTGTACATTCTACCCAGGCCGTTGAAAATCACATAATTCACTCCAACAGATGCACTGTAATTGTATGCAGCGGCAGCTTCGAAGGTTTGATCGCCTTGTACGGTGCTGTTTTCTCCAGCATTGAATGTTACTTGACCAGAACCAGAGGCTGTTGCGGTTGGCAAATAGCCAGTGTTGTATATGCTCTTATTGTTCTTTGAAGATTCGATACTCTTTTGTGCAACTTGAATATCGTAGTTGTGCTGAAGAGCTAATTTCATAGCATCATCTCGAGTTAAAACTTCCTGTGCAGAAGCGCTTACTCCAAAAACCATTAAGCAGATAAATAATTTAAGCTTCATCGTTCTGCGGGTTTTCAGTTTCTAAAATCAATTCTTGCATTTCTATCACAGCCGGTTCTACTGACTCTTGTGTCGGTTTTTGCCCGTCCCAGAGCCAACCCATCCGCACTTTCATCCAATTTGTCATTGACAAGAGCATTGGCAACATTATCAAGGTTAGTACAGTTGCGATTGCTATTCCGTAAGCAACTGAAACCGCCATTGGGATAAGGAATTGCGCTTGACGGCTCTTCTCAAGAATTAGAGGAGAAAGACCGGCAATAGTAGTTAATGAGGTAAGGAAAATGGCTCTAAAACGAGATTGACCAGCGTGTATCAAAGCTTCGTCAAACTTCTGTCCTTCCTTGAGGTAGGCATTGAGTTTACTGATAAGCACAAGGCCATCATTAACCATTATTCCAATCAAGGCGATAATACCTAAAAACGAAAGTACGTTTATGGGTTGGCCATGAATCCAGTGTCCCCAAGCTACACCGATTAAACTGAAAGGAACCATTACCAAAAGCAACAATGGTTGTGCATATGAGCGGAAGGTAAATGCGATGATTAGGTAGATGAGGAATACGATAATTGGGAATACTTTTTTGGCCGAGCCTTGCACTTTAGATGCTTCACGGTTCTGGCCTTCGTAAAGCGCAGTAACAGTAGGGTACTTGCTCATTATTTCTGGCATTACCGTGGTTTGGATATCTGCAATGATGTCGCTTGCGCTTTCCTTTGGATTCTTGAGGTCGGCTTCAATCTTTATTTCTCGTTTACCATCTAAGTGATTGATAGCAATCTCGCCACGCGCGATAGTGTAATCAGCAATTTCAGAAAGCGG
>JBLFWJ010000207.1:0-5295 GCA_047611425.1 Bacteroidia bacterium
TATTCTCTCTTTTAGAACACTTCCCCCTCTCCTACTTTAGCATTCTGTTTGTGGTGATTGCAGGTGTGATTTTCTTCGTCACATCTTCAGACAGCGGTTCGCTCGTAATCGATTTCATTACCAGTGGCGGAAAAGAAAAAACGGATGTACGCCTACGTATTTTCTGGGCGTTAATGGAAGGAACTGTTGCTTCAGCACTTGTACTTGGTGGCGGGCTCATTGCCTTGCAAACAGGCTCACTCGTTACAGGCTTGCCTGTTTGTGTTCTTATGCTGTTTGTGTGTTATTCCATTCTCAAAGCACTGAAAGAGGAACATGAGAAGCTGAAGGAGGAAGACTAAAAATAACTCACTCCCGTTCAGCAGGCTGAACTTTCCCCTCTCTTTGAAGAGAGGGGTGACTGAACGTAGTGAAGTCGGGGAGAATTGAAAAATGAGGTTAGTTAGAAAACTACTTCACAGCTATACGAATTTCAGCAAAAACCTTACTTAGATCTTTCGACAACTCAACATTGGTGAACCTAATTACTCGAATACCTAACTCCTCTATAATGGCGGTGCGGCCTTCGTCATATTCCTTTTGGGAATCATGAATCTTTCCATCTACTTCAATCACCAACTTTTTCTCGTGACAATAGAAGTCGGCTATGAAGAAGTAATGTAAATCAGTAGTCCGGTGGTATACGATTGGATACTGCCGGTTGAATTTCTTACCCGACAATTTTCTATTACGAAGGTTTGCCCAAAGAATGCTTTCGGAGGCGGTGCTTTTCCTGCGTAGTTCTCGGCAGAGTTCGACAATTTTCTTTTTGCTTGAAACGGGCATGTACTTTCAAAAATACAACTCTTGCTTTTTAACTCACCCCCATTCAGCAAGCTGAATTTTCCCCTCTCTTTTGAAGAGAGGGGTGACTGAGTGTAACGAAGTCGGGGTGAGTTAGATTTACTTAGCCTCCTCCAAACTCTTCGTCTTAACATCTGATGGCGCCAATGGCGTTATTCCGAGAATAATATCTGCCGCTTTCTCAGCAACCATCAGCACTGGCTGATAAATATTACCATTCGTCACGTAAGGGAACACAGAAGCATCCACTACGCGAAGCCCTTCAATGCCATGAACTTTGAGTTCAGCATCAGTAACGGCCATATCACCATAACCCATAGCGCAAGTACAACTTGGATGGTAGGCACTTTCGCCCTCCTTAGCTACAAAATCAAGAATCTCTTGGTCGGTTTGCACATCACTTCCAGGCGAAAGTTCCTCGCCTCTCAACGAATCCATGGAGTTGGTTTCTATGAGCTTTCTAGACAAGCGAATAGCCTCAATCCATTCCTTTTTATCCAAATCGGTAGACAAGTAATTGAATAGAATGTTCGGGTAAACCGTTGGGTCTGCAGACTTGATGCGAATATGCCCACGTGCATCTGATTTTACAGGCCCAACATGAACCTGAAAACCGTGTCCAACACTTGGTGCTGTTCCATCATACCTTATCGCTAACGGCAAGAAATGGAACTGAAGATTCGGATAAGTTACCTCATCATTACTCTTGATAAAACCACCCGCTTCAAAATGGTTAGTTGCACCGATGCCTTTCTTTCTAAAAAGCCAATCGAAACCAATCTTGGGCGCACGCCAAGGGCTCAGCGCAGGATACATGCTCACAGGTTGTTTACACGCCCATTGTACATACACTTCTAAGTGATCTTGCATATTCTCGCCAACTCCAGGCAAATCATGCACCACAGGTATTCCAAGGCTTTCTAAATGCTTGGCATTTCCAACTCCAGATACTTGTAGCAACTGAGGTGAGTTGATAGCGCCACCGCAACTGATAATCTCTTTGGCAAACACCTTCTCAATTTTACCGCCTTTTTTGTATTCTACTCCAATGGCTTTCTTGCCATCAAAAAGAATACGCATAACCATAGCTTGTGTGGTTACAGTAAGGTTTTTACGATGCTTTACAGGATGCACATAAGCACGCGCGGCATTCAGTCTTCTTGATTTATAAATCGTTTGGTCAAACTTCCCAAATCCTTCCTGCTGATAACCATTTACATCATCCGTTAACGGATATCCAGCTTCCTGAACAGATTCGAAAAACGCTTTAAACAGAGGATTCTCACAAGGTGGCGTGGTCAACTTCATATTACCCTCATCTCCATGAAAGTCATCTCCTCCCATCAATCTATCCTCAACACGTTTGAAGTAGGGTAAGCAATGCGCATAATCCCAGTTCTCCAATCCTTTCTCAGCTCCCCATTGTTCGTAATCCATGGCGTTGCCACGAATCCAAATCATACCATTAATACTGCTTGAACCGCCCATTACTTTTCCTCTAGGCTGAGCAATTCTACGGCCATTCATGTACGGTTCTGGGTCAGAATGATAATCCCAGTTGTAGTTGTCTCCTGTAAGCAGATAGCTCAATGCGGCAGGCATATGTATTCGGAAATCGAGTTTGTAATCGGGTCTTCCGGCCTCCAATACAAGAACCTTGTTCTTCGGGTCTTCGCTTAGGCGATTGGTAAGAACCGCACCGGCAGTTCCGCCACCTACGATTATGTAGTCATATGTCATAAGCTATTGATTGCATTTGCAAAAACCGCAAAGATGGGAAGCACAAATCGAAAGCCCTAAGCTCTATACGACCAAACTCAAAATCACATCACCCAAAGACGCAGATAAAAACAAAACCCACTTTTCGTCATGCTGAACTTGTTTCAGCATCTTGCTAAAACCTCACACCTAATACCTAACCGTTTTTTAGGGCGTTACCCCAAGCTGCGCAAGGGGTCAGGCTTTCCGCTCATACTCCTCGCTACGCTGTGGGGTAACCGCTTCAATCCTTAACGCGGGCGCTCCTAGCAATCCTTTGTGTTAAGTTAGTTGCGACCTCTTTGTTGTAGTCAATTATCTTCGCCAACATTCAGTCAGTTTTGCAAAACATGTGTTGACAGAATTGCGAGGACACAAGAAAAACCGAAGAGATGAGATTAGAAAAGATATTGGGCAATTTGAATTCATTGGAGAAGAATTCATTCATCAAAATCATTGACAGCATAATTGCAAATGGCCCGAAGAATTCAAAAGCCATAGATAAGATTCTTGCGGAGACTGATAAGTCTGGGTTGAAAAACCTTGATAACGTTGTCATTTCCAAGGTTTTCAATCTGGTAGAAAATGAATTTTCTCAGCTGATTAGGTCTGAGTTTGTAAATACTTCTTCTCAACTTGACATTCTTACGGACATCGTCACGAGGGATGGAAACTGCATTATGAAACAAGATTGGTTTTCCAGACTTTATGAAACTGAGCTTAAAAATCTTGGGAAAAAGATAAAAGGATTGCAGAAGGATTTAATCGATCCGAAATCTGACCTATCAGAAAATAGAAAAAGAGATTATAGAATTTACAAATCGTGTGTTCATACTGCTTTTCATAATGATATTGAAAACAATAGAGAAGCAAAAATTACAAATGATGAGTTGTCAATCTTATTGACATTATCGCATCAATTAGAACTTTCTCAAGAGGAAACTAAATTGATAAATTACTTGATTTTACCTGCGATAAAGGCAGAAACAGACACGATAGTTTCGGAGCTGAAAAATCTTGGTATTATCTTTTACTCAAAGAAAATAGGTACAATATTCGTTGCCGATGAGATGGTTCGTGTTATTAGAAAGATAAGAGAGAAGGAAATAGCGGATAAATTTTTCAGAAGAATATTAAGATCATTGAGAGAACCTCAAATCAATTTGATAGTCAAAAAGCACAATCTTGACCGGAAGTTGTCTCTTGATCAAAAAATCAAGGAAATAATAAACGAAGGAATTTCATTTTCAGGTGTTTTGTCAACTGACGTTCATAAGGATGGAACCAATATCTCCGACAAGAAAAAATTTCTGAATGATCTTTGGAGTACGAATTTGAATCTTTCACCAGCTCTTAAGGGAACAACTTTAGAGGATAAACTGGAAAATATTGTAGCACATTTTGAGGCAATAGAAAAAGATGATAAAGTTGGAATATCAATTGACGGGTATGAGAAGTTGCTAATTGAACTTGGCGAAACCCTTCCAAAGCTAAATGGTCAGGTAAAAATCGAATTTGAATTACAAGATGAAAATGTACTGAACAGTAATTTGCTTCTTGATTATAATATAAAGCCAAGGGATGTTTTAGATGTTATTCAACCTAAAGAACTGGAGAGGTTCTGTAAGGAAAGAGAGATAAAAACAAGAGGGAATGACATTGAAAATATTCTTGATGCCTATAAAGATTCAGAAAACCTTTATCTCGAAAACTTTGTAAATATTGGGTTCAGAAACTTGAATGCGTTAAAGGAAAATGGAATTACTATAAAAGAAGCGAATCTGGGGCTGAAATTTGAAGATATAACGAAATCAATATTCACTCAGCTAGGATTTAATGTTGATGAAGGATTGAAAAAGGAACTCAACACTAAAAAGGATAAAATCGACATTCTCCTTAATTTGGGAAATAACGAGCTTATTCTAATTGAGTGTAAAACGGTAAAAGAAAGCGGTTACAATAAGTTTAGTTCAGTTTCCCGTCAAATGAAATCATATACTGGCCTTGCAAAATCGAATGATTGTAAAATCATTAAATCATTATTGATTGCGCCTGATTTTAGTGATGATTTTATCAATGAAACGGAACTCGAATATGATTTGAATTTGTCGTTGATAACTGCTGAGTCTTTGCTTAAGATTCTCGAGGGATTTAAGAAGTCAAAGAAACATAAGCAGTTCCCTTACAAGTTGCTGATGAGAGACGTTTTGATAAAGGAAGATAGAATAATTAAGGCCATTGGAAAATAGACTTCTCTAGTAAGTAGAACTATTAGGTTTTGATAGCTATCAAGTTTCCATGCCCAAAAATGTGTGTAGATTTCTCCGCGTTAAGGATTGCAGCGGTTACCCCGCCCTTCGAGAACCTCAGGGCAAGCACGATGAGTACGGAAAGACCAATGAGAACTTTTGCACAGGCGTTTACCGTCTTTACAGCCTTTCTGAGTAGGCATGCGAGTCTGTTCATTGAACAGACCCAGGAGTTTGAGCACAAAGCCTTGTTTTGTTTAACAGCTTCAGCACAAAATGGACGAACATTAACTTAATGTCGCGTGACAAAATGTTAATGACAGTCGACATAGACTCTATGTCACCTCACTTTAAGACAATGACAGACGACATGAAGTCTATGTTCGACTACATAGAGGCAAAGTGATATGACAAAATGTTAATGTCATGTAACAAAACCTTTAGT
>JBLFWJ010000208.1:0-5276 GCA_047611425.1 Bacteroidia bacterium
GAATCGTGGTGACAAATTAGAGGCGATATTTCAAACAAACATTTGTCTCTAAATCACGTAGGACAAGAGTTGTCAGTTTCGTTGATTGCAAAACCTACTTTGTAAACCATGTCCAGATTCTGGAATAGTCAGACTGTACAACGTATAGTGTACTTCTTTCCGATTCAACTTTTGTTGGTTGACATGAAGAAGAATTTGCTGTTGCTGTTTTTCTGGGTCTTGCTTTTTGGGTTTGCAATAGGTGAATTTGGAAAGGAGTATGGTATTCCTTATTTATTCTGGGACCCGGAGTATTTAGGTCGAGTAAGTTTTTGGTCATTTCTTCTGCTTGGCTTTGCTTGTGGCGGCTTTATCATGGCTTTTCATGTGTCCAGTTACATAATGAACGCCCACCGATTTCCATTTTTGGCAACTCTATCAAAACCATTCTTCAAGTACTCTCTCAATAATTCTCTAATTCCGCTGGCTTTTGTAGCCATCTACTCCTTTTATATATACACCTTCCAAAACAACTCTGAGTTATTCCTGCTCGAAGCTGGAATTGCTCGAAGTGGACAACTGTTCAACTACTTACTCGGGTTTTATGCAGGCATTCTAATATTTTTATTTCCTGGTTACGGTGCTCTGGCGGCAATTAGTAGAGACGTAATGAACATGTTTGGGATTAAACCAAAAACGGTTGATTCAAAACCAAAGAGGAATAGACCAATCCGAACGATTCTTAAAAAGAATCTTCAGTGGCGTTCTGTGGATCAAACAAGTATAGACGAGTACGATTGGAAGGTATCAACCTATCTGGTTCATTGGTTTAAAATCGGCCTCACCAGAGACACAGAACACTACGATCGTGCGATTTTAAAACGTGTATTCGAACAAAATCATCTGATTGCAGCTGTTTTCGAATTGTTTATTCTGGGCACCTTCATCGTACTTGGGGTTTTCCGAGAAAAGGAATTGTTGTCGATCCCAACTGGTGCTACCATTTTTCTCGTTTGCACCATGCTTCTTATGTTTTCGAGCGCGATCTATTCAAGATTACGAGGCTGGAGTGGGGCAATTATCATTCTAGTACTCATCACCATGCATTTGTTAAGCAAGCAGGATATTGCAAATCAAGTCAGCAAAGCATATGGCTTGAATTACGATACAATGCCTGCAGAGTACTCGATACCAGCTTTGGACTCTCTTAGAAATAATGCCGCCTGGAATGCCGAAGATTTGGACCATCACATTCAAATCCTTCGGAAATGGAAGGCAAAGAATATTAACAAGAGTCACGAAAATCCTAGGATGGTGATAATATGTGCACCTGGTGGGGGCGCAAGATCCGCCTTGTGGGCATTCCGGTCCATGCAGTATGCGGATAGTCTTTCCAGCGGAGAGTTATTGAACCATACTCAACTAATTGCGGGTGCTTCAGGAGGCATGTTTGGAATGGCGCATTTGAGGGAATTAAAGTTGCGCTCTAGAGATACTGATTCATTGGATATTTACAGTTCGACTCACACGGATGATGTAGGAAAAGACCTCCTGAACCCAGTGTCCACAACATTAGCATTGAATGACCTTTTCATCAGATGGCAAACATTTAAAGATGGAGAAAATCAATATCCAAAGGATCGAGGATATTCTTTGGAACGGCAGTGGAATTCAAATACACACGGGTTCACTCGTAAAAGACTGAAGGATTATTACGAACCGGAAAAGGAATCCCAAATTCCATTAATGGTATTCTCTCCTAATATTCTGAAAGACGGAAGAGCCCTTTTTATCAGTAGTCAACCCGGGAGTTTTTGGGTTACGGATAACACAAACATTAAAGGATTAGGAAGACACAATAGTGGTGTAGAGTTTAGGAGGTTTTTCGAAAAGCAGGATGCTGATAACCTTTGGTTCACATCGGCATTAAGAATGAATGCCACCTTCCCATATATATCACCAGCGGTTACGTTGCCAACAGATCCTGTAATTGAAGTAATGGATGCAGGTTTCAACGACACTTATGGAATGTCTACTGCACTCAAATATCTATTCACATTTCGGAATTGGATTGCTTCCAACACCAGTGGTGTTCTGATTATTCAGATACGCGATGGCAATAAAATTAAGCCGATTGTTGATGAAGGAGGAAGGACAATTCTCAATCAGTTTTTTGATCCGGTTGGAGGGATTTATGCAAACCTGTTTGCCTTGCAGGATTATAGACATGATCAGCTGTTGGCCTATGCCGATAGCTGGTTCGAGGGCGATTTGGAAGTTGTCGATTTGGAGATGGCTAGATCGCAAAAAGGAGACATAGCCTTAAGCTGGCACTTAACGCTTCGCGAAAAGTATATTATCAAGCAAGGGATTTACAGTGAAAAAAACCAGGAAGGTTTTGCCAGGATAGACTCTTTAATCAATAATTGATAAGATCTTTCAATTGCTGTACAAATCGATCCTTTGGTAAAAAGGCTTTTTCTAACGCTGCCGCAAAAGGCACGGGTGTATCCAAACTGGCTGACCTGATCACTGGAGCATCCAGTTTCTCAAAGCAGTTTTCCGTAATCAAGGCGGATAAATCTGATGCAATACTTCCGGTAATTGTATCCTCATGTAGGATAATGGCTTTACCAGTTTTTCGAACAGATTTGAAAACCGTTTCGGTGTCTAAAGGAGCCAAAGTTCTTAGGTCAATAACTTCAATACAACCGGAGTCAAATTGTTCCAAAGCCTCTAGCGCCCAGTGTACACCTACACCGTATGTGATAACAGAAATATCAGACCCCTCGCTTAAAATATTCGCCTCTCCAAAAGGGATTGTGTAGTATCCTTCAGGTACTTCGCCTCTAATGCTGCGGTAAAGTGATTTTTGTTCGAAGAACATCACCGGATTAGGGTCTTCAAAAGCCGTCAATAAAAGGCCTTTTGCATCTGCAGGAAACGCTGGATACGCAATTTTTAATCCTGGGGTGTGGTAAAACCAAGCCTCATTACTTTGAGAATGAAACGGTCCAGCTCCAACGCCAGCTCCAGTCGGCATTCGAACTACCACGTCTGCGTTCTGTCCCCATCGGTAATAGGATTTAGCCAAATTGTTGATGATTTGATTAAATCCACAGGTTACAAAGTCGGCAAATTGCATCTCAACCATCGCCTTTTGGCCTTTGATTGACAACCCAAGTCCAGCACCAACAATTGCCGATTCGCATAATGGCGTATTCCTAACTCGTTCTTTTCCAAATTGCTCTACAAATCCCTCAGTGGCCTTGAACACGCCACCATAATCCGCAATATCCTGTCCCATTAGTACTAAGCCCGGATGCTTAATCATGGCTTGTTCAAGCCCATCTTTCACCGCATCGATTAATCTAAGCTCAGTTGTCTTGTCTGATTGAGGTGTCGAAGAGTTGGAGGAAGGTGCATAAACATCAGCCACTTCATTATTAGCATCTGACACAACAGGATTTTCGTACGCTGAATTCAAGCCATCCTCAA
The DNA here is from genome assembly GCA_047611425.1 of Bacteroidia bacterium. Taxonomy (GTDB): domain Bacteria; phylum Bacteroidota; class Bacteroidia; order UBA10329; family UBA10329; genus JBLFWJ01. Next base: position 3,478 of record JBLFWJ010000208.1, read on the forward strand.
TTTCTAATTTGATTTCTTCCCGCATTTTGGCGTAGGAGTCATCAGTAATCACATTCAAGGAAATCAAATGATTCAACAGGTTTAATACCGGATCCTTTTGTTGCCATTCCTCCATCAGTTCCTTCGGTACGTACTTCGTACCCGATGCTTCTTCATGCCCCCTCATTCTAAAAGTCATACACTCCAGAATGAATGGCCGGGACTTTTCTTTGATCTGAGTTCGGATGTCCTTAACGGCAGAATAGACCTCCAATACGTTATTACCATCAACTTGAACTGCTTCCATACCGTACCCAATTCCTTTGTCTATAAATTGCTTGCAACGAAATTGCTCGTTACTTGGTGTCGAAAGGCCATAGCCATTATTCTCAATCACGAAGATTACTGGCAGATCCCAAACAGCGGCAACGTTTAAAGCTTCGTGAAAATCACCTTCACTTGCTCCTCCATCTCCACTAAAGACAACTGTAGTTTTTCCGTTTCCATCCAATTTGTCAGAAAGTGCAATTCCATCAGCAATTCCTAGCTGCGGACCTAGATGAGAAATCATACCTATTATATGATGCTCTTTCGTTCCAAAGTGAAAACTTCTGTCGCGGCCATTTGTAAACCCCGCCATTTTTCCTTGAAACTGGCTAAACAAACGGTCAAGTGGAATATTACGTGAGGTGAATACGCCCAGGTTCCTATGCATTGGAAGGATGTATTCTTCCTCATCCATCGCCATTGTAACGCCAGCCGAGATGGCTTCTTGCCCAATACCAGAAAACCATTTGCTGATTTTCCCTTGCCGGAGGAGGACCAACATTTTCTCCTCAATCATTCGAGGTTTTAAAATGCCTTTGAACAAGGCAAGTGCCTGTTTATTCGAAACCTTAGCTTGGGTTAATTCCATTGTATCATTTCTCTCGCCAAAGGTAGAATTTCGGTTATCCTATGGTTAAGAACCTTGATCAAAATGAAAAAATCAAATTCGGCTAAATAGTTACATTTGCCGCCTACTAACCAACCATAATATATTAAAAGATGAAAATTTTCAAATTAACCAACGTTTTAGGAGCAGCGCTTATCGGTCTTGCTTCTTTCAGTTCTTGTACTGATGCTTGTAAAGATGTTGACTGTGGACCAGGAACATGTCTAGAAGGAACTTGTACTTGCCCAGATGGATTCTCAGGAACAAATTGTGGAACTGAAGACAGAGCACAGTTTACCGGATCTTTTTTAATTACAGGAACTGTAACAGGTGCTAATGCGGGTACTTTTTCAGATGAGTCGATGGTAAACTCTACATCCTCTACTGCTTCTAATAAGTTTTCAATGAATATACTTGGAGGTGCAGTTGTTGTTACTTGTACTGCAGGAACCGGAACCAACGGGTTTGCAGTTGATGCAAGTACTTTTGATGGCTGTGACTATACTGGGTCTGGTACTATTACAGGTAATAATTTGAGCATGACGCTTAACGAAACTTGTGGTACTGACAATTCAGTAATTACTCTTACTGGAATTAAGCAGTAATCGATATTTAAGTTTAAATGATTGGCCGGCTGATTTTATCAGCCGGCTTTTTTGTGCTCAAGTTTGTGAGTTTGTCCAGCAAAAAGAACTTTAGTTTTCTGGACTTCAATAGAAGGAGCCGACTTTGATTTCAAAACGACTAATCTGATTGGCTTGTCTCGTCCTAGAATAGGTTGACGAAAAATCGACCTATTATGAAAGAAGGAGAGACGAAAGGGAAAAGACGCAGTCAACGCGATTACAACTTAGGCTTTAAATTGGCTGTTGTGGATCAAGTTGAA
>JBLFWJ010000209.1:0-5239 GCA_047611425.1 Bacteroidia bacterium
GTCTGCCCCTTTTACTCGCTTCTCTCGATAGGATTTCGCATTCATTGCGTTACACGAATACGTTCGCGACCTTATGAATGCAAAATCCCCATCACCTTTCGGTAATGGGGATCTGATCATCGTGACCGTGCAGGGATTCGAACCCCGAACCTCCGCATCCGTAATGCGGTGCTCTATCCAGTTAAGCTACACAGCCGTCCCATTTTTTGGGGCTGCAAATATAGCAGTTTAGTTCTCTATTTCTCCTCTTCAAATGAGCGAACAAAATTTCGCTTTTTAATCTCTGTAGAAAGGATGTATTGGTAGTCTCCATCCTTGTTAGACTTGGCTTTTCGCTTGTCCGGTTTCATCTCACGTATCGCTGAATTGTACCCGTCTTCAGACGAAAAGGAGGCCATGATTCCACGCTGATACGTATAGAAAAACCACACATTATCGCTTGGCTCGAAGTAAATATTCAGGCGATCTCCATTTCGTTTTTTCTGCAACTCAATCATACCGAACATCGATTTATTGATCTGGAATTCTCCAGTAGACGAAATGCCGATGAATCCTTTATATCGATATGATCCAGATGACGGATTCCAAGTCAACTTTACATCAGAAAGCATGAGTGTTTTCTCAAGTTCCTTTGGCATTTTCTTGAACGTTCCGTACAGGTTAAGATCCTGCAATGCCTTGGTCGTCTTCTCTTTTCCAATTAGCTCTATCAATGCTTTTTCATATTCTACACCATAATAGATTGCATCCAGCGGTGGAAAATGATTGGCGATTTTGTCTGCCATTATTCTCTGGCATTCACGATTAAACATGAAATCTAACCCTAGATATAGATTGAAATTGGTTGAATCATTGTTCATGTTGTGCTTTACACTTCCGAGAGGAGTAAGTTTCACTTGCCCCAAGTCGATTCCAAGATTTAACAGCCCTTCACCTCTTGCAATACAATCCTCGCTCAAGCTCACATAATTTCCTCCTACAACTTCTCCCCTTAGCTTTTCTCTACTTGATATTCGATACTCGCCACTTTCATTATCGAAATGCAGATATCCGCTGGCAGCAACTATATCGACATCCTTAGAATTTCGCTTTAAGGATAGGAAAGTCGGATAAACGGTGGTGCTGTCTTTGCTAAGTACCACACCAGAGGCCAAAGGTTTTCCGTTGGCATCTTTCGGCTCGGCCTCAATAGGAATGTAGATTTCTTCTGGGTCAATATCTGCCTCAAATGCCAGCCAGTCTCTGGTTAAGTTTCCGCAATTATGCTTAATCCTAGTACTTCCAGAATAAGTCAAGAACTGCTTGCTGGCAAATAACTTTGCCTTACCCTTGAAATCAAAATTGGGGCTAAGCGTAAAGTCGTTTTCCGAAAGAATTTGACCTTCGCCATACGTTTGTTTAGCGGAATCTAGACGAATTGACTCAAAACTGATTGACTGCTTTTTACCAGTTACATCAGTGTAATCCAACTTACCACTTCCGTTGTAATTGTACTTGCCCAATACATTAACGGTGGCATCATAAAATGTGTGATACTTGGTAATACGGTTGGCAACGATACCAGCATTTAGCAAGGGATCCATGTTGGCATCTGGTCTAATTATCACTAAACCCGAATCGGGATGAATTATAGCATCTGCCACATCAATATGGCTTACTTGCCAAGCCGTGATTACATTTTCTTCTAAATCGAATTTGGTAAGTGGCGACCTCCAATCTAACGAATCTTGCCCTTTTTTGGTAGATACAAAACGTGACCCTTCACCTTCAAGAGATACAATATCAATGTCTTGGGCATCAATATTCCATTGAAATTGATCAATGAAACAGATGTACTGATTGACAGGGAAATCTACAAAGTCTCCACCAGTGTTTGACTTGAATTTACCGATCCGTTTATCCAAATCGATATCGGCATAAACGTTATTAGTACTGAAGGCCATCTTATCAGAGTTCACTCCATTCAGCCGAAAATCGGTTGTGTCCGCTACAAACCGCCTATTCTCAAAATCAAATCGATTAGAATTGAATTTTGCATCTGCAAAATCTAGGTCACCAGCTCCTTCTAATCCTTGAGGGGAAAGGTCAAGCATACCAGCATGTATTACCTCCTTATCATACATATCAAAAGGATTGTTGACAGACGTAGCATAATAATGGTCTGCCTTTGGATACCAAAGAACATTGACTTCAACACCTGTAACACTTGGATACTCCACACCAGATACTTGTGGTTTTATCTCAAACGTCTGCGCTAGTCCAATTGTTGAATCAGGAAGGAAAATCCAATTCATACTCTCGGCTGTAGAGGTTAGATAATCGATCGTTCCATCACCTCTCAATCCTTGATTACTCAAATTTATCGTAGATGTGAACTTACCCTTTCCACCATAGGCTTCGTAGCCATCAGGAGGTGTTTCTCGCACAAAACCGAGTGAGAAATCAGGTTGTAACCTTAAAGTTTCATCGAATGTTGGAAAAATCCCTGCACTTATAAATTCGCCTTTAAACTCGAGGCCTTCCTTGGTAAAATTATCCAAACTGTCAATTGAGAAAGGCTCGAGGTGCATGTAGAATTCTTCTTTTTTATACGCTCCATTTTGTATTCCCCGACTGTTGTAGTACACGTAAGAATCCTCCTTGCTGTTGAATACAGGATACCGTGGATGATCGACTAAACCTGATTTGTTGTCGGGCCGATCGATTAGCAAATCACCTTTCATATCACGAAGCACTGTTTTTACAGGCTTAAGTTTAACTCGTCCTCTGTCGTCCGGTTCTCCATCAGGAACTTTCAGTCGGAGAGAATCAATTTGATTTAGATTAAACTTAAATTGATCGTAATCGAAAGAGAAGTCTTTTCCAAAGAAATCTAATCGGCCGGCTTTAATCTTACCAGCAAAATCGAAGTTTCGATTTTTCTTAACAGTAATCCGTTGTTCGTAAGGGAATATGATGACATTTTGAGAGTCGCTCATAAAAATTCTACCAACACCATTCAGCTGAAGGTGAAAACTATCCAACTCCAATCTTGCATTGGGCAAACCTTTGATCACAGAATTAAACTGAATGGCATCATAATCTTTTCGGCCAGCCCTTGATACCACATAGTGAATTAATTTAGGCTTAACAGTAATCTTATGTTCATCATAATCGTATGTCATGAATCCGGAATTGCTCATGTTCATCAGAAAAATTTTCATCGTGCTGATGTCAGACTTGAAGTGCCTGGCTACATCTGAAACATGAATTACATTGGTATCCTGTTTTACCGTCAGATCCTTAAGCATCTTAAGAGGGTTTACATCCGATACCCCACGCATTCTATCATACCGAAATTCATCAAAGAAATGTTCGGACTCAAACTTGGCTTCGCTTTCTGTATTTGCTGTGATGTTTTTCATCTCCATCACACTCTCAGACATTTTCCAATTAAGTGACTCAAAATCCATTTCAACTTTATGGAATGAATTGAAAAACGGAGATCTCCCAGCGCCTTCCTTTGTTCTTGTAAGGGTTAACGTCCCTGCCTCTACATTATAATTCAGTTTAATTCCAGGATGTGAAATACTGTCTTCCCTCACTGGCATAAAAATCTTTGCTCGCTCACTAAGGATCTTGTCTTTTTTAATCACGAAGGATTTTGATTTTGCCACAACCATCGGTTCTGGGTTTCCGGTTTTAGGATTGATTCTTTTGAAGGTTAAAATCGCGTCTTGATCTTTATCTCCAGACCCCAAAAACTTCACTCCATGCTGAGAAAATCCTCCATCATAGTCGATATTCTCATATAGTGACCCAATGAAAATTCGCTTGTTTTCTGAATCAAATCGAGGATACGAAGCTTTTCCTTCTTTAACGTCCGCAAGTATCTTTTCCGTCAATGTTCCTTTTTGAGGGCCATCTAAATAATCTGGGTTGTAAAAAGTTACGTTTTTAGCTGAATAACCTGGTTTGGAAATATCCAAAGTGTAAGCACCCAACTCCGCATAAACTTTGTTCCCTTCAAATCCCGCTCTGGTCCAGTCAACCATTCCGCCTTTTCCGACAAACTGCTTTAGTGTTGGCATATACACTCCCTCTGTACCATGAATAATGGCGCTATCCCTTTTGGAATATGCGCTCAAATCACACTTAGGAAAGGTGATTTTCGGGATGGAATCAAAACTTAAGACGTACAAATCTGTATTCGTTTTCCAGGTTACTGCGGTCGATGTAAAAAGTGTTTTATCTGTAAAAAGGTCCTTACACACCTGCATGTATGCCGAGAATTGCTTTCTACTTAATGTATTTAAAACCCCATCTAAGGAAACGTGAAAAGCTTCAAAGGTTTTACCAGTTTTCATACTTCTGGCAAAACTGATTAGGGTGTATACGTAGTTCTCATAATCTGGAAATGCTTTTTTCCGCTTCTTCAGCATTAGATTGCACATCTTGAATATTCGCTGCTTTTCCGATTGTGAAAAAGCCCCGCTTTGCCAAACTGGAAGAAATCCTTCCATTATTTTCTCGGCTTTGTCTTCGTTGGTGTAAACGAAAAAGCCTTCAAGTTCTTTAATAAAAGCCGCATCTTCATGGGTAAATTCTTTTATCTGCTGACTAAAGGCAGAAACCGAGAACAGTAAAGAAAACAGTAGGATGGACAGTCTTTTCATCTTGTTCAATTTTTTCTAAAACGTGCAGAGACCCAGTTATCTTGTACATGGTGATCGGCCAATTCCATGTCATTTTTGTTGGCAGCGGCTTCGATTAAGTGAAGATCTTCCGTGTAAAAGCCACTAAATAGAACTGTCCCGCCAGTCATCAAATGAGTTGAGTAAATGCCCATATCAGACAACAGAACATTCCGATTAATATTGGCCAGAATCAACTCGAATTGTTCACCGTCATTTAACTTTGATGCATCTCCGTGCCTGACTTCAATTCCTTTCACTTCATTGAGAACCATGTTCTCATGTGTGTTCTCATAAGCCCAATCGTCAATATCAATAGCAACAACATTCTTGGCTCCGTTCTTTTTACAGAATATGGCCAGAACGCCCGTACCGCTACCCATATCCAGCACAGTCTCAGGCATTTCGGTATCCATCAAATACTTCAACATTAATGAAGTTGTGGCATGATGTCCTGTTCCAAATGACATCTTTGGCTGGATAATCAATTCGTATTCAAAGTCACCTTGAACTTCATTAAACGGTGCCCGTACCAGACATCTTCCATCCACCACAACGGGTTCAAA
>JBLFWJ010000210.1:0-5199 GCA_047611425.1 Bacteroidia bacterium
TGGTTAACTACGATGAGTTGACCATCGATTTCTCCTTCATCACATCAAGTATGGAGAACAACGAAGACTTTTGGATGCAGATTTCTACCGATGGTGGTTCATCTTACACAACAGCTCAAAGTTGGGCAGCTGGAACAGACTTCAGTAACAATGTCAGAGGAAGTGGAAATGTGATGATCAGTGGGCCATTCACTGCCGACACCAGGCTGCGATTCAGAAACGATGCATCTAACAACAACGATAGAGTTTACATCGATGATGTGATGGTTTACGCTTGTCTGAAGAATGGCGCGCCAAGATTGGCGCTCATCTCTCAAGAGGTTGATCAGGAAGAAACGGTAGTTGAATCCGGATTGTCTAATCTAAGTCTGTACCCTAACCCTACTGGGGGAATGTTAAACATCGTCTTCAACTTGGAATTAGATCAAAATGTAAGAATGGTTGTAAGTGACCTTGCAGGAAAGGTTGCAATGGACAGGTCATTCACTCAGCGTTCTGGTCAGAATAAGATGAACATCGATACACAAGAATTGCCGCTTGGTATGTATGTTATGATGATCTCTAATGATAAGGAGGTAATCAGCAAGCGATTCATCGTTCAGAGATAAATTGAATTGACTCTATGAGAAAGCCCGAGGCCAGATGGTCCCGGGCTTTTTTTTAGTCGTTTGAACCGGTAAGATTGAATTTCGATTCTGTAAAAGCCTTGGCAACCAGGCAAGCCAAAGCTCAGTCTTACTTATATGAGAGACCTACTATTTATCATTTTACTCAAGATTGGTGTCATCGAAAAGTGATCATGTTGATCCAGTCGTAATGTCGTATTCTAACCTTAGGGTTGAGTTGATTTGATTGTAATTTTGGCAAGCTTTCTGATATGGCAGCGACAAAATAATCAAGATGAAAAAATCACTCTTTACCTTAGGAATGGTTGTTCTTTGCTCATTTGCAATGGCACAGAATACTGATATTAGCATTGACATGAACGTGGACGGAATTCCGGATATGAACATGAACATGAATGTCAACATGTCGGAAACGCACACGAGCACAACGACTACAACAACTTCGACAACCACCACTTCTGGTGGATTTCATGATGAGCATGCTGGACATGGTCACACAGATGTATACGTTATGCCAGGATATAATGGAGCTGTAGGATGCAATTGGCCAATGGACAATGGCCAGTTTCAACAAGTAAGAAGTTCGATTTCGAGTAAGGATTGGGACGACTCAAGACTGACAGTTGCCAAGCAGGTGATCACATCAAATTGCCTTACAAGTGCCCAAGTAAAGGAAGTAGTTGGATTTATGGAATGGGAAAAAGCTAAGCTTGATATTGCCAAGTTTGCCTATGGATACACCTTTGATCTAGGAAACTATTACATCGTTAACGATGCTTTTGAATGGGAGGCTAGTATAGATGAACTGAATAAGCACATCAACGGTTATCGGTGGTAATCACTAACTAAAATCAAGCGAATAAATAAGGGACGGTTTACCGTCCCTTTCCTTTTTTAAATTTTTTCTTAGGGGCAGTTGACTCCATTTTAGCCTCATTCTTGAGTAAAGCCTGCCAGTTATTCTCATTGCTCAATTGAACCGTGATATCTCTATCGGCCGAGTCAACTTCAAGCTCGTTGATTTTCTTGCCAACGTATTTCTCAATATCAGCAAGCATCTTTTGTTCTTCTTCAGCACAGAATGAAACGGCCAAGCCTTTGTTTCTTCCTCTCCCGGTTCGTCCTACTCGGTGCACGTAGTTTTCGGCAATATCAGGCATATCGTAATTGATTACCTGATCCACATCCGGAATATCAATTCCTCTGGCCGAAACATCAGTGGCAATTAAAATCTTGCTCTTTCCCGAGCGAAAGCTTGTCATGGCCGCATCCCGTTCAGTTTGATTCTTGTCGCTGTGAATAGTGATAGAATCAATTTCAACTCGAGCCATTGCTTTCATCACGCGTTCTGCTCGAACCTTCGTTCTTACAAAGACGAGAATCTTCGATTCAGGATTCTCGTTAATAATCCGCTCCAAAAAGAAGCGCTTCTCATCCATGCTAACCATTGCTACCGAATGAATCACATTCTTAGACACTGGGTCTTTTGGAGAGACATGAATACGAATTGGATTGTTGACCATTGAATAGGCCAGGTCCTTAATCTTATCGTTGATTGTTGCAGAGAAAAATAGCGTTTGACGCTTTTTTGGCAACCGATTCACCAAATCTTGAATGTCCTTGATGAAACCAAGATCCAACATCAGGTCTGCCTCGTCCAATACAAGAATTTCGATTCTATGTAGAACGAGATGCCCTTGACTTCTTAGGTCAAACATCCTTCCGGGTGTTGCTACGAGAATATCAAATCCATCCTCTAAGGCCTGAATTTGTGGAGCTTGATCAACTCCACCGTGAATACAAACGGTTTTCACTTTCGTGAATTTTTCCAATTCATTGAAAACCCGTGTAATCTGTAATGCCAACTCATGTGTTGGCGCCATAACCAAACATTTCACACCTTCTGGGCGATGACCAAGCAATCGGTCATTCATTCTATCTACAATTGGAATTGCGAACGCTCCGGTTTTACCCGTCCCCGTTTGCGCGATGGCTAGAAGATCTTCCCGCTTCAATACAGCTGGAATACAGCGATACTGGATGTCGGTGGGCTTCTTGAATCCAAGCTCAGCAATGCTTCGCTTAATTTTTGGATCTATTCGATAATCTTCAAACTTCATATGCGGGAATTACCGCGAAGATACGCTGATAAACATCCAGTGTAATGCCTAGTGTGTTGTGACTGTTAAGTTGAATTTAATATTTGTTTGATTGAGGCGAAAAATATGAGAATATCCGTAGCTCTCTGATGATTTTTCAACGAAAAAATCAGACGAATAAGAACGAAACTTGGGCGGTCTAAAACACACTTGACATTATGCTAAGCAATGATCCAAGATGTGCGACCGTTCTTCAAGCATGATCGGCAACCATTCTGGCAAGAAGTTATTCCTAGTCCTTTTGGCCATGCTGACTCAAGTATTGAACGGGCACGGTCAAGAATTACTCACCAGAAAATTTGAATGGCGGTATGCAGATCAACCTTTTGAGCTAGAGATGACGATAGATAAAAAGGTCTACAACCATTTTGCTTCTCTTCCTCGAGTGATTGATGATTACAGCTACTATGCAGCTTCTTGTGACTTCATTCCATTTGTACCAAATCTTGTGAACGGGTTGATTAAACTAGCAACAGAAGCAGATTTGAACCGATGGCAAATGATGGAAATGACAATTGCCTTTGTCCAAAGTTTGCCCTACACACATGATAAAGGCTACGATCATCCTAAGTTTCCGGCAGAAACATTGGTTGATGGAACGGGCGATTGTGAGGACACTTCCATCCTACTTGCAGCGATTTTGGAGGAATTAGGAATCGAAGCCGTTTTACTTTCCCCACCAAAACATATGGGCATTGGAATCGCTTGTTCTGATTGTCATGGACGAGCTTATAAAAGCAAAGGCACAAACTACTTCTATGTTGAGACAACAGCCAAGGGCTGGGAAATCGGAGCTATGCCAGAGGATCTAATGGATAAAGAAGTTAAACTCATTCATGTAGATCGAGACTACACAATTGAAAAACGCCTGGCGAAAAACCCTCTATCCATCGATCCAAAACTGACGAGAAAAGGCGAATCTGGAAACTACCGGGACCATTCTGTGGAAGTGAAAAATGGATCTGCGAAGATTACAGTTCAAGACACGAAGTTTCTTGAGGATGGCGTGATTGAAGTATACCGAAAACGATATGTGCGATCGGTCGAATAGCCGAACAATTATTCCTATTGATCTGCTTAAGTTCGCCCCATGTTTCGAATTGGAATTTTGTCTTTTGTTTTAAGTCTTTCTGTTTCCGTTGGATTCGGCCAATCGCAGCCGGACTCGACAAAATTAGATACTCTATTTCATCAATATCAGCCAGTTGTAATCTCTGCGTTTGAGCAGAATTCGGATCAACTAATGATTGCTGGAGGAATCAGCGTAATTCAGAATAAAGACCTCCATTTTGGCCACGAAGGAAGCGTTGCTCAAAGCATCAATCGCATTCCTGGGGTGAAGATGGAAGAACGAGGTGTTGGTGGTAGCCGTAGGTTAAATATCCGTGGAAGTGCGCTGCGAGCGCCATTTGGAGTTAGAAACGTACGAGCGTATTACGGGGGTTTCGCGTTGACAAGTCCTGACGGCAGCACACCTCTCGAAGTCATTGATCCGACAATGATGGAATCGATTGAAGTAATCAAAGGCCCCGCCTCGTCAATCTATGGCGCTGGAACAGGCGGTGCAATAATCTTCAACCCCAAAAGAATTTCAGAAGGTGTTGGCAAAATCGAACTATCCGGAATGATGGGTTCATACGGACTAGGCCGTGCAGACGCGAAAGTCATGCTTGGCTTTAAAAAAGGTGATTTGATTCTTGGTTATTCTAATCAACATTATGGTGGATATCGAGTACAGGAAAGCGTTGATCGCGAGCAATTTCATCTTCTTTCCACATGGGAAACAAACCCAAAAGGAAAGATCAGCATTATGGCATTTCATTACCGCGGTTCATGGGGGCTGGCTGGAGCAATCGATTCTGCTTCGGTTGCTGAAGATCCTCGTCAAGCAGCAACATACTCCAATGATCATGATGCTCATGTGGGCCGCGAACGAACAAGATTTGGTGTTGGAATTGAGCAGCAATTAGGAAAAGTAGTGAACGTGAAAGTGAACGGGTACGGCAACTTCACTTCCAAGGAAAATCCATACGGTACATCACCATTTTTTCAGGGTTGGAAACGAGAAACTGCTCAAGGTTTCGGTACTCGCGCATTGCTTGATTGGAATCTTTACACCAAAGGGAAAACCAGGTTTTCGTTGTTGACTGGAGCGGAATACCAGAATGAGTCCAATTCATTGAATGAATACAAGAACATACTTGGTAATGAAGGCGATTTGAAGTTTGATCATGAAACTACTTCGGAACAAACAATGGCTTTTGCAGATCTTCGATATCAACATGAAAAGTGGGTAGTTACGCTGGGTGCGAGCATGAACAGGTTGAATTACTACAATGAGAATTTCTTCAATCAGGATTCAGCCGATTTAAGCAAGAATGTCATATTCGACCCAGCATTTTCACCAAGAGTAA
>JBLFWJ010000211.1:0-5059 GCA_047611425.1 Bacteroidia bacterium
ACTTGTAAAAGATAAAGCCAAGGATGTAATCGCGGAAGTCGTCCGCATCCATCTTACCACGCAGGGTATTGGCAATGTCCCAGAGTTTTGTTTTAAGGTTTTCGCTCATGTTTTGGTTTCAATTTACGGGTCAGTTCGAGTGATTTTGAAGAAATCGTATCGAGAACCGTTAATAGATGCAACTTCTCGATACATTCCGATTTCATCGGAACACTCGAAGTGACACTGCTCAACAATACCTCGTTCCCTTTACTTCGGCAGAGCCTGTACTGAGTTTATCGAAGTGCTCAGCATAAACTCGCTCAGGGTAAACCTCGGTCACTCGAAGTGACACAATTCCGCTGCTAACTTAACAACCTTCCATCATTAATGCAATAGCCCATTGATTTAAGTGCAAAAAAAAACCGCAGCCACCAGTTTGGTCACCTGTTGCATTTAGGGGTTGCGCTGTATGGTTTTTGGGTACAACAGGTTGGTTTTAGGGGTTAAGCGGTTTGTGGGGATGTGTTGCGCGTTGATGGCTACAAGTCAGTTCGAGTGATTTTGGCACAAAATCGTACGCTTCGACAAGCTCAGTGCAGGTCGAGAACCGCTCGTAGATGCAACTTCTCGATACATTCCGATTTCATCGAAACACTCGAAGTGACACTGCTCGATAATACCCCGTTCTTGAAACGGGGTCTACCTCTTTACCATTGGCCTACATAATTCAAAAATGCTTAATGATTACAATCATGATAATCGTTAAGCTTTCTGGCTCGTTTCCTCAATAAATTTCGTGCACAAGTTTGTTCTCAGACCTAGGCCAAGATTCTTTGAGCCACCCTTGATTAAGTAGCTTCGCAGAATCATCCATCCTACCTATGATTCGTTTATCCTTTAAGAACCCCTATCTGGTTCTTGTATTCTCCATTATGGTGATTGTAATGGGTGGTGTGCTCATTCCGCAAATGGCGGTCGACCTCCTACCCCAGTTCAAGAAGTCTGCTATGCAGATTCTTACGCTGTATCCTGGTATGCCTGCCGAAGTTGTTGAGAAAGACATCACCAGCCGAATGGAACGTTGGACAGGTCAATCCAACGGAATTCTAAAGCAGGAGTCGAAGAGTTTGATGGGTGTGAGCATCGTAACCAACACCTACCGCGAAGACATCGACCCGGCCGAGGCCATGGCAAACACAAGTTCGTACGCCATGTCTGATATGTACTATCAGCCGCCAGGTACGCTGCCGCCAATGGTGCAGCCGTTTGACCCAACTGCCTCAAAACCTTTGATGCTGCTAACTGTAAGCAGCGAAGTGAAAGACGGAAAGGAGCTTTACGGCATTGCATATTACGCCTTGCGACAGATGTTGAGTGGCGTAAAAGGCATCATTGCTCCCGCAGCTTATGGCGGATCTAAGAGGCGTATTTACATCTATGTTGATCCTGAAAAACTAGAGGCTTTAGGACTTTCGCAAACGGAAGTGGCCGATGCCATTCAGAAGAACACCACCATGATTCCTTCTGGTATTGCCAAGATTGGTGACATCAACTACGGCATTGATGCTCAGGGAATGATCAAGGAGGTTTCCGAGTTCAACGACATCGTTATCACCTATAAGAATGGCAATCCGATTTATGTAAAGGATATTGGCGAGGCTGCTGATGCAAGTGTTATTCAAACCAACATTGCTCGGGTTGATGGCAAGGAGCAAGTCTACTTACCAATCTTCAAACGCCCAGGTGCCAACACCATTGCAGCGGTTGAAAGTGTACGGGCTGCCCTACCCTTGCTAAAGGATAGAATGCCAGATGATGTCAACCTGAACGTGGTTTTTGATCAATCGGTTTACGTGCGTAAATCAATTTCAGGATTGGCTTATGCAGGATTAGGAGGATTGATTCTGGTGATTATTGTCCTGATCCTCTTCCTAGGAAATTTCCGGTCGGCAATTGCTGTGGCTATCAGCCTTCCACTTTCTGTGCTCTTCGCATTTCTCGGCCTCTACGCCACAGGGCAAGCCATCAACAGTATTACGCTTGGTGGCATTGCTATGGTTTTGGGACTCCTAGTAGACAATTCAATTGTTGTGTTGGAGAATGTAGACCGTCATCTTAAGATGGGTAAGGAAGCATCTAAGGCGGCCATGGAAGCAGCACTTGAAGTGGCAACTCCCGTACTGGCTTCCACTCTGGTGATTATGGTGGTTTTCATTCCAACCATGTTCCTAACGGGAATGGCCAAGTATCTATTCTCGCCATTAGCGATAACCGTTGGGTCGGCCATGATTGGATCCTACATCTTTTCGTTGACGCTCATTCCATTAATCGCAGCCTATTTCTTTAGAAATCAATTGCCAAATTCGAGCGGTTCAGCGCAAAAACTGACTGCCTTTCAAAAGTTGATTGAATGGCTAAGACGTGGATATGAGTCTAGTTTGAGTATTGCATTGAAGGCCCGATTCATTGTATTGTTCCTCACCGTTCTTCTGTTTGGTGGTGCCGTATGGTTGATGAGTGGTTCTGGCTACGAACTCTATCCTAAAACAGATGTGGGCCAGATGGAAATTGAGGTTCGAATGGAATCCGGTACGCCACTTAAAGCAAGTGAAGCTGTCATTGCTCAGATGGAATCGGTGATTTCAGATGAACTCGGAACCGACCTCAATCAAGTCATTTCGAACATTGGAGTTTTCTATGATCTACCAGCTGCTTACACGCCTAACTCTGGCACGCAGGATGCATTTATCCTTGTTCAGTTAAAGGAAGAACATGGCATTCCTACTGACGATTATGTTCAAGTATTGCGAGATCGTTTTCATGCAGAATTTCCTGGTGTTGAAGTGAGTTTCAATACGGGAGGTTTAATTACAGCTGCGCTGAATGAGGGCAAAACCGCCCCAATAGATATTCAGGTGAAAGGCCCAAAACTGGATCAGCTTCGACTGATTGCTGAGCGAATGCGGGATACGCTAAACACCATCAATGCAACGAGAGACGTTCGTGTCTTACAACGATTGGATCAACCGACCAAAGAGATTGACCTTGATCGAGTGAAGGCTGCAGAGCTTGGAGTTGAACCCGTAGACGCGATTAAGAATATTGTGTCGGCAATGAACTCATCGGCCACATTCCAAAAGTCGTTTTGGATTGATGAGAGCAATGGAAACCACTACTATGTTGGTGTGACCTACCCTGAGCACATGATTGATAATGAACACACAATCGGAAATGTGTTGAGCTCAAGCAAGACCCACGACAAGCCAGTTCCGTTCCGAAACTTCTCGAAGATTAGAAGGACAACTGCTCCGGTGGAAATCAATCACCACAATTTGATGCGGGAATTCAACGTGTACGCCAACGTTGAAGGAAAGGATATTGGCCGAACGTCCGATGAGATTGAGCTCATGCTGGAGAACATTCGACCTACCCTACCACGTGGTTACGAACTCAACTTTGAAGGCGAAGTCAGCATCATTAAAGAGTCGTTTGCCAATCTAGGAATGGGACTCATACTGGCCATCCTGCTGGCTTTTCTGATTATCACTCCCCTATTCCGATCATTCCGACAACCGCTAATCATCATCTTCACTTTCCCGTTAGGAATCATCGGTATTGCAGCCTTAATGTGGATTACAAACACCAATTTGAATATTCAATCAATCATGGGAATTATCATGATGGTGGGTATCTCTGTTTCGTATGGCAACATCTTGGTAGACCGTATTAACGGGCTAGTCATCGAAGGTCAAAGCACTTCGGATGCAATTGTAAACGGAGCATCTGATCGATTCAGGCCATTATTAATGACGGCATCCACAACCATATTTGGCTTACTTCCATCTGCATGGGCAAGCACTGGTGGAGGCGCTAACGTACCACTGGCCATTGCGGTAATCGGTGGAACATTCATGGCCACACTATTAACGCTTTACATCATTCCTATTCTTTATTCCATGATCTCTAAAACGAGCAAAACATCATGAAGCTAAACGCCACCACGGCTTTATATAGCCTCTTGTTTTTGTTTGTGCTTTCCTCCTGTCAGGAGAAATCACAGCAAGAGGATTCAGCGAAAACTGAATCCAACGATAAGATCACAACCGTAAAAGTGGTTCATCCCAAACACAACAGTTTTGTTGCGGAAATCAGCATTGTAGGCACCGTCATTCCCAATAAGAAAGTCAGCTTGCACGCCATGGAAAACGGTGTTGTCAGCAGCATGAAGGTTGATATAGGACAACGCGTTCAGAAGGGAGAATTGATAGCACAACTCTCCAATCCAGAGCTAATCAGAAAGCGAGAACAAGCAGCTGCCAAATTTGATGTGGCTGAATCTGCGTTTAATCGGTTGAATAACATTCGCACCAAAACGCCTGCTCTTACTACGTTACAACAGGTTGAATCTGCAGAAGCAGAATTCAAAATTGCCCAAGCAGAATTGAATGCCGTAGAAGACCGAATGAACTTTCTAAAGGTCACTGCCCCTTTTTCGGGCATCGTGAGTCAGCGATTTGTGGATGAAGGAGCATTGGTTCAAAATGGCATTACGGATACCGATGCCATGCCTTTGATAGAATTACAAGATCTGTCAATTGTGCGAATCAGCATTCCTGTGCCAGAATCAGATGTTGCGGTAATATCCGTTGGACAGACTGCCCATGTTGTGTTTCGGGAACTGGGAACCAAGCGGTTTGAAGCCAAAGTTTCTAGAACTTCAATGGCACTGGATCCTGCATCCAAGACAATGGAGGTACAAATTGATGTTGTCAATTCGGACAGGGCAATTCGACCAGGAATGTATGCACACGCCAACTTTGAGGTGAGCAGTTCCGAAAGCGTGGTGTCCCTTCCTCTCAACTCCATCATCGTAAATAAGAGTAAATATTACGTTAGCATTGTCGAGGATGAAATCGTGAAACGAATCCCAATTAAAAGAGGATTGGCGAATAAAGATTTCTTTGAAGTCTTATCCGATATTGATACAGAAGCCTTGGTTATTGTGGAAGGAAAAAGCATGGTTAAAGCCGGTCAAAAAGTTCAAACCGTATTGAGCGAATAATGCAGCGTTTGACTC
>JBLFWJ010000212.1:0-5046 GCA_047611425.1 Bacteroidia bacterium
AAATGCGACTACAGGATCCATGAAAATTTACAAGAATGGTACCCTTTGGCATTCAGGAACTGGCCATGATCGGATTGTTGGCGAAGTAGATCGATTGTTTATTGGGCGATCTGGCAGCGGAAATGCAAACTGGCACGGATTGATGGATGAATTTAGAATATGGGATGTGGAATTAGACGCACAGACGATTGCTGATTATATGCACTCGTCCGTTGATGCGTCACACCCAAACTATGCTGACCTGATTGTCAATTACAATTTTGATACAGGCTATTCTGTAGCCGATCAAACCTCAAATGGCCTAAATGCTCTTCTCTTCGGATCTCCAGAGATTGCAACTTATAATTCAACCGACATAACGTTCAACTCTACATCAGGAGACTTTCGTCCCAATACTGTATTTATTCAGGGTACTTATGAATCTCATTTAGATAGTGTTGTGGTAACTGAATCCGTTACTGTACCGCCAACCACTTGGGTTGAATTTGCTGTGGATGGAAACTCTGTTTACTCCATTAGCAGTGGCACAGGTTGGACTGGATACGCACTTGAATATGATGCAGATGGCTTGGTGATAGATACAATATGGGCAGAGGTTTCTTCCATAATTGAAAATGATACACTGAACTATTTCTCTGAAGCATTTGAGGTGATAGACCGATATGAAATTGGCCGTTACATCACACCTTACGGAAATGGATTAAGCCTTGGACCAAATGGATTTAGATGGATTTTTGACGTTACGGATTATGCCCACCTGCTCCATGATTCAGTTGATATTTCTGCAGGAAACCAGCAAGAGTTGATTGATCTTCAATTCGTTATGATTGAAGGTAGTCCAATGGCGCCTGTTGAAGAATTGACCCGGCCTTGGGGACAATCCGGCTCAAAAAGCTACTTCAACCTAGACACGGACGTATCTCTTCCTCCAGTTGATGTTGCTTTGGATCCAGATGCAGAGCATTTCAAAATAAAGACACGATTCACAGGTCACGGTCACAACAGTAATACTGGAAACTTCCCGCATTGCTGCGAGTGGAAAGACAACACCCACTACTTCCATGTTGATGGAAACCAAACGGACGAGTGGCACATCTGGCAAACACATGAATGTGCTCAGAACCCTGTTTATCCTCAAGGAGGTACTTGGCCAGGATCCCGTGAAGGATGGTGCCCAGGAGATGTTGTGAAGGATTTTGAATTCATGTTGACTGATGATATTTCTGGTTCTTCAGCTGAATTAGATTACTCGATTACACCTGTTCCAAGCAACAACTTAGGCATGGGAAGTGGTAATTATGTAGTTGGAATGCACTTCATGCAGTATGGTGCAGCTTCGCACAATTTGGATGCTGAGATTTACGATGTAATCAATCCCAATAACTGGGAATACTATCGAAGAACAAACCCGATGTGCGATGATGCCAAGTTGGTAATCCGTAATTCGGGTGCAACTCCACTTACTTCGGCTACAATCACCTACGGTGTAATCGGTGGGCCACAATTGACGGTTGATTGGACCGGTAATCTGGCGTTTATGGAAAAGGAAACAGTTGATCTTCCTATTGCTCTTCCAAACCTAGAATTCTGGTGGGGAGATGGTAGCAACCGTTTCCAAGCCACCATCAGCGACCCGAATGGATCAACAGACGAGTATGCCGATAATGATGTCTATACAACCCATTACAACGCTCCACCAGATTATCCATCAGGCATCGTAATCCGTTACAGCACCAACAATTTCAACCAAGAAAATCAATATGAATTATTGGATGTGAACGGTAATGTGATCCAAGCGCGTTATGGAAACCAAACAACCGCCAACACAGATTACCGTGATACAGTTGAACTTGAACCTGGTTGCTATGTGTTCAAAGTTTTGGACACGGAAAATGACGGCCTGTCCTATTGGGCCTATCCTGCACAGGGAAGTGGGTCAGTAAGATTGAGAGAGAATGGCGGAAGCACATTAATTAATTTTGAACCTGAATTCGGTCGCGAGATTACCCACGCATTTACGGTTGGAGGATCAGCCTCGATCAATGATCTTTCTTTAGAATCGATGTTCAACGTTTATCCTAATCCAAATTCTGGATTGTTTGATTTGGAATTGAGCGGTGTAGAAGGAACAAGTATAATTGAGATCTTAAATAGCATTGGCTCGGTTGTGATGCGTTATCAAACCGATGCACGCGACCTTCACAAACGAAGAATCGATCTGACCAACGAAGGCGCAGGAATCTATTTCGTTCGATACACCAACGGCACGCAGCAAAACCTAAAGAAAGTCGTGGTTAGGTAAATTAATGTACTCCCACATTCAAATCCCGATTAGCTAAAAGCTGATTAGGATTTTTCATTATTGAGATTTGTCATCGACTAGCCAAATTCACGCTACAGCTTTGTAACTTCGCACTACACAAACCAAACTTCATGAAAAGCACTTTTACTACCCTTGGCGCTTTTGCGCTCTTTCTACTTCTAGTCAACCCTGTTTTCGGACAGGTAAGCCAAGGAGGCGAACCATCAACTTGGGGCACCGAGTTGGCAGCAATCAACTTTGTTCGAACCGCTGAATTGGACATGCCAACGATTCAGGCTGAAGATGCCGAGAACGACCAGTACAAAGAATTCGGATACCGCTTTGGAATTGAGCAATCAATTTCTCTAAATCCAGAATCAAATGGATTATGGTCTACCAATGGAAATAAAAATGTCTGGCAATTAGGAATCAATTGTCCAAATGCAATTTCCATCAGCGTTCGATTTAATGAATTCGACCTTCCAAAAGGTGCTAAGGTCTTCATCTACGATGCAGAGCAAACTCATTTTATCGGATCGTTCACTTCGGATAACAAGCAGGCCAACGGAATGCTCGCAACCAGCCTGGTCTACGGTAAGAACATCGTTGTTCAATTAGAAATCTCAAATAAATATAGCACGGACGACTTCAATTTAAACATTGATCAAGTCGTTCATTCTTACCGCAGTTTACACTCAAAGTTTGAAGAACTGAAGGAACTTCAACGCGGCCCATTCGGAAACAGTGGGGCATGCAACATTAACATCAACTGCCCAGAGGGCGATGATTGGCAAGTTGAGAAACAATCGGTTGCATTGATAGTTTCAGGAGGATTTGCCGCTTGTACAGGAGCTCTGGTTAACAATACTAATAATGATGGCCATCCTTATTTCTTGACCGCAGACCACTGCCTCGGTGGTGGGGTTGGAAACTGGGTTTTTTACTTCAATCATGAAACGGCTGGTTGCAACGGCAACAATGGTCCTACAAATCAAAGTGTATCTGGTGCTACTACAGTTGCTTCAAATGGAGGGTCTGATTTTGGTTTATTAGAAATTAATAATGGAAATGACATTCCAGCAAGCTTCAATGCAGAATGGGCTGGCTGGGATAACACAGATAGCCAAGCTGCGGTTACCGGAGCAACAGGAATTCATCACCCGTCAGGTGACTTGAAAAAAATATGCCACGAAACAGATGCTCCATACCATGCTGACCAAGGTGGTGCAGCGGTTTGGTATATAGACCAGTGGGAAGAAGGTGTGACCGAACCTGGTTCATCTGGTAGTCCATTATTCAATCAAGATCACCGGATCATCGGACAACTTTATGGTGGCACAGCTGCTTGTAATGGGTCGGTAAACAACGGTGACCCAGATTGGTATGGCCGATTCGGTGTTTCTTGGGATGGCAATAGCGCGACCAGCCGATTGCGTGATTGGTTGGATCCTAGTAACACTGGTGCAACCACTTTAGATGGATTTCCTACTGGAGCGGTTGTTTATTCTGTAGATGCTCAATCTGCCGGAATCTCTGACCTACCTGAAATACTTTGTACGCCAGAGACGGTGACACCCAGTTTTACTTTGAAGAACAATGGCACCACTACACTTACATCCTGTACCATAACTTACTCCTACAATGGAAGTGCCGATCAAACTATAAACTGGACTGGAAGTTTGGCTCAAGGAGCAACAGAAAATATTGAACTCCAAAGCTTTACTGCTGCGATGGGCACAAATACTGTTGACGTTGAAGTTTCTTCCCCAAACGGAATAGCCGATGAGAACAATGCTAACAACTCTACCAGCAGCACTTTCACACTGTCTGTGGGTGAAGAAGTAATCAACCTTACAATCGTAACGGATGATTATGGACAGGAGACATACTGGGAATTGAAGGGACCGAATAACGCAGTGTTCGCATCCGGTGGAAACACCAATGTTGGACCAACGGGTGGAGGCCAAGGAGGTGCAAATAATGGTGATCCTGGTGCGTACGATAATGGTGCTACCATTACAGAAACCATTCAATTAGTTGGAGATGGTTGCTACACATTCCTTATTGTTGATGCTTATGGAGACGGAATGTGCTGCGGTTACGGTGATGGAAGCTATACCCTAACAGATGCTAATGGTGTTACTGTAGCGGAAGGTGCAGAATACTCAGATAACGAGGAAAAAGAGTTTGGAATGGTTGCCGGATTAACCGTTAATGATGATTTCAACTTAGGACAATTCAATCTGTTCCCAAATCCAAGTTCTGGAATTATCGAGCTTACGTTCACGCAAGAAGCTAGCGAGAATGGAATGGTATCCATCAGCGATGTTTCTGGAAGAATCGTAATGATGGAGAATGTGAAGCAAGGAACCAACCACAGAATGAACCTAGATTCATTTGAATCAGGAGTTTATTTGATCACCCTCTCCTCAGATAAATTTTCGACTTCACAGAGGTTGATTCTTAAGTGAAATAATTGATTCCAATTGAAGGGCGTCCGACTAAGTTGGACGCCCTTATTTATTATCTCAGATCTACGCTTTATTAATTGGCCCTATCATTGTCTAACCGACTGTACCTAATAGAATAATCATGAGAACTCTTTTTTTAGTTATCCTTCCATTGGCACTGCTTTCGTGCAAAACCAACGCTCCTGCTCAGCAAACAAAAGCAACACCCTCAATTCCAGAAGTGGAGGTAAATCGAAGCCATCAACCGGACAAATCCCTCACCGATTTTAAAGT
>JBLFWJ010000213.1:0-4989 GCA_047611425.1 Bacteroidia bacterium
TGTTAACTCATTATTTAAAAAAGTATATGTGCTGGCGGGAACTGATACGCTATCTACAATGAAAGTACTCTCTAAATCGAGAACAATACTGTTAAGCCCATTTACTTTTGAAGTGAATAGATAGCCTACATTGCCCTGTATGTAAGCAGAGTCTATAGAGATTTCTAAATCTAAGTGGTAAAAATTAACATCAAAAGTTGTATCGTTTGATAGTGATCTTTGAGCTCCATATTTAAGATCAGATGAATGAATTAAATTTTCAACATGAGGATTGTGTCTTACATGTTGGCTATTCACATTAAAACTGATTAATAAGAGCAAAAAGCTTAAGAATAATTGGTGTTTCATTTTATTGTTTATTATGCTAGTCCGTTTCTGTGTACCTACTTGATGCGATGGCCAGTGCGAGCCTGTCAAAAATACGGTGTCCAAAGTATCTTCGGTTTAGTTTGTAGCAGAATTCATCAATGTAACATTGTAGGTTGACTCCTTTTATTTGGTGGTAGATGCCCAATAGGGTTCTCTTTGCATTGCTTATTGCGATATGAACCCATCTTAGGGTAGCATTGGTGGAGTTCTTGTCTGATAATACGGTCACATGTCCTTCTACATGTTCGGATATGTTCACGTAGTTCTTGGCTTTATCTGAAAGTACAATGGTCTTTTCATCAAGGTTTTCTTTCACGCATTAATCGATAGAATCGGCCTTCTGACTGTCCAGCACCTTCATTTTTAAGAACATACATAGTGAGCTTCTCTTGCCCGTTTCTGGGTCTTCCAAGGGTACGGATTCGGCCATCACAGCCACCTTCTTTTTGCGTTGACTTCCCTTGCCACGCCTGAGTTTCTTCCCTGTTCTGGTGGCCTTTGAGATAAATGCCTCATCAAATTCCACCATGTCTCTGAGTCCATAAAGCGCATCGCGCTGTCCCATCGCTTTTCTAATCTTGTGCATCATTTTCAATTCGGCTCGTACCGTTTATGACCAAGTTCCCGTTTCATCTGGTGAGCCGACATGGCCTTCTTGGTCATGCTCATCAGTGCCATGCACAGATACCAAGTACGCCCGGATAATTTGCTGTCGTGCATAACCGTACCACTGCGTAAGGTGGTGCGAATTCCGTAGCTGGCGCATTTCCATTGATATATCGTACTGAGCCAGTACTGTTTCCGTTTCCCACATCCTCGGCAACTGATTCCCGACTGCTCTCGCTTCTGTTTCAAATCCAGAGTCTACAGCTGTGCTCATCAGGGTAGCGATCAATAAATTCAAGTATCTTCATACCTTTCGTATTTAACTGCTAATCAGATACTTCAGGCAATAACCTATTTACGCGGTTCTAACAAACGGACTAGCATATTAAATTATCATCCTTCGGAGATATACAATTTCTTGATCCTGCGTTTCGGTCCTGGGCAGAATTCGGTATGGCAATTCATGCATTGGTCCACCATATTATTAAACTTGAATACTGATGCGGAATCCGAATTTTCCAATGCCTTAATCGCTTGTATGTAGGAAGTAGCAAAACCTTCAAACACCGGGCCCGAGGCGTTTTCGTCTGTCGGAATTGCCGAGTGGATTATTTCAAATTTTTTCAATCCTGACGGAACTTCACCAGCCAAAATTTGCTGCTTTACTCGGTCGCCTTCATCAAACATTTCACGCATTAGAAGTGCCAATTCACTGTCTCCATTCGGGTTGATTACTTTTTCCTTTTTGATAGTCTTTTGAGAATCGGTCTTCTGTTCTACACAAGAAGAGAATATCATCACCCCAAGCAGTGATAGGGCAACAAATGACAAACTTGTTCTTTTCAGACTTCCGCTTATCGGTCCCATTTCTCCAATAATTCTATTTGTGATTTTGCTTTGCGAATTAAAGTTTTTCGCTCGTAGATAATCAGTTCCTGGAGATACAATTTGAACTCAGGAATCAACTCAGGATTGCGTTTACAGATTTGTTCTAAAAGCCGCATTGCTGTGTTTTTAGTTCCTGGTTTATTACCTCTATTCCCCAATTCTTGAAAAGCATAATTGGCCGCTAGCCCATCATGAACATGGTCGTATTTGGTATGTGACAAATAATAGAGCACATGCCAGCGATAAGTTGGGCAGTGTGGAGCGGACATCTTTTCAAACAGCAGCTCAATCTTCGGATAAAGCCATTCCGGCTTATTCTTGAATACCCGACCTAAAAGATGACCACCTCTGTGCGCTAGCTTTTCGGTTTCTCCCGTGTAGAATGCTTCGAATACTTCTTCGAATAAGGCTTCGTTTTTTAACATGGCATCAACCAGTTGTTTGGACATTTCCGTATCCCACGTACCTGATATGATTGCTCGCCAATCCATATTAGATGTTAGTGATTATTCAACGAACAGAAAAGTCTTCTTTCTCTTCAACGGCTTCTCTTCACTTTTTTTCTTGAGAATCTGAAACACAGATTCAATCTCATTTTTACATAAAGGCTCCCCAACCTTCACAAGAGAGTGGTTAACTTAAAAAACCCTAGCTCGACACGTGCTCATATAAATTGGTGTTCTTTCTAATCCAACTCTCTGAATCGTTATGAAAGAACAGGAAATTCCATTCGTTGGGAATTAGCTTAAAACGACTAACTGGTTTTGCGTCCTCATGCCCTTTAAGATGAAATATCTGGTAATCATCGTGGTCAATTAATTTATTCAAGTCGTTCGCTACCGATTCGCTTAATACTTCGATTACCACTGCGGGTTTAAACTTTGATAAATAGGTTCCCAAACCTTCTATGACCTCAGCTTCATGCATTTCAACATCAATCTTTATCAAATCAATGTTTTCAATGTGGTTCTCCTCAATATAACTTGAGCACTTCATTGTCTTAACCTCATACTCAACAGTCCGTCCGGTATGACCAATCCAATTCTTTAGTTTGTCTGGAGATAGGGAAGCACTCGTTTGATTTGAGTCCTCAACATCGTAAAACACTTGCTTGCCGTCCATATTTGACAATGCAATCTGTTCGCAGTGGATTCCGAAACTATTTAGTTGGTCATTCTTGCTGAGCTTATGGTAAGTGTTTTGAGAAGGCTCAAATGCGTAAACCTTAGCTTGAGGGTTTAAGCTTTTCGTTATAAGGCTATATAAACCTGTATTTGCCCCAACATCAAATACTACCTTAGATGATAGGCATAGTTGTTTCCAAATCCAGCCTGTGTCATTTTCCCATGTTACAAAAGGACCATTCCAGAATATTTCATTCTCAATACTAGCCCCGTAGTTGATTAGTCGAAAGCTCGCATCAGATGATAATTTAACCTTAAACTCTCCATTGAACCGTAAGTCTGTATAGAACCTTGATCGCGGCACATTCAATCGTTTTAGTGCAAGACAGAACGCCTTTTTATAAGGTAGCACACGGTATAGACCGATAAACAATTGGTAAATATTCTCTTTGAAATTCCCCATACTAGACCTCAATTATTCGGTGCTTTTTCATCGCTGAATGTAGGATTTTCTCAAATGTAGGCCAACCGTTGAATGTAGAAGTTATCTGCACCAGAAAAATTGATTTTAGAGACAGGATTGCAAGCTGAAATTGTGACTTGGAATCAAGTTATGCCAGGTGATTAATGGCTTACAAAAAGCAGCTTCGAAATCTTATTAAACGATGTATTAATCCTGTACATCAATTTGGGTTTCGCGTACTAAGTTTGACCTCAACTTAACAGCGCAATCTCTGAATGCGCATAACATCATAAAATGAAACACACTTTACAATTTTTGGCCACGGTTTTTTTCATGGCCTATGCTTTGGATCTTTCGGCTCAAGGGGCTTTCAACGGGTATGCGTTGTACAATAATCAAAACAACAGCAACGCTTATCTGATAGATGCAGATGGAGATATTGCCCATACTTGGAATTGTGATTTGAATGCGAATTACGCAATGGCTCTACGTGACAATGGAAATATTGTACGAGGAGCAATTAATAATAACAATCAGATAAATGGTGCGGCCGTTGGAGGGAGAGTACAAGAACTAGATTCAAACGGGGATGTTGTTTGGGATTACACGTACTCAAATTCTGATCACGTTTCCCATCATGATATCTGCTTAATGCCAAACGGAAATGTGTTGTTAATTGCATGGGAAGTAAGAACAAGTGCTGAGCTTTTACAACATGGTTCTGATGACCCTGAAGAGAAGTATGCAACTCACATTATCGAAGTTCAGCAGAACGGAAGTAGTGGTGAAATTGTTTGGGAATGGCACATTTGGGACCATATGATCCAGGATCATGATGCTTCAAAAGACAATTATGGTGTTGTTGCAGATCATCCAGAATTGATGGACGTTAATGTTTCAATTTCTGGTGGTGGCGGTGGCCCTCCAGGAGGCGGTAATGATTGGTTTCACGTAAATGGAATTGATTACAATCCAGCATTGGATCAAATCGTATTCAGTTCAAGATTCTTGAATGAGGTTTTCATAATCGATCACAGTACAACAACAACAACAGAAGCTGCTGGACATACTGCTGGTAATGCTGGTAAAGGCGGTGACATCTTGTATCGTTGGGGGCATCCTTCAAATTATGGTGCACCTGGTGCTCAGGTCATTTCTGCAGCAACACACGATGCTAGATGGATTCTTGATGGTCGACCAAACGCTGGATTTATTCAAATTGTAAACAATGAAGGAAACAATGGTCATACAACTATCGATGCCTTTAACCCACCATTGAACGGTTTTACTTATGACCTTACCCCGGGACAAGCCTACGCACCTGCCACCTACGATTGGAGACACGAATGTTTGGATGATGCAGACGGCCAGTCGGCTTCAGACAGAATGAGCAACGGGAACATCTTCGTTGCATTGTCTCAAGAGTACATGTATGAGGTTGATACCCTTGGAAATGTGGTTTGGCAATACGCTGGTGGTGGTCCTCAGAAGGCATTCCGTTACGAGTGTGATCATCCTGGATTGGCTGCACTTTTAGGT
>JBLFWJ010000214.1:0-4941 GCA_047611425.1 Bacteroidia bacterium
TTGATAATTGGTAGTGATGAACGCGCGTTGGAGTTGGTTGATGATTTTGAATCACAACACCGGGCTTCTGGAAATCTCTTTGTCGGCTTCCTAAACGTGAAGGATAAGAGTAGTTATGTCCTATCTGAAAAGATGCCTCATTTAGGTGGAGTATCCGATTTAACAAGGGTGCTGGAAGACAAAGGAATCGAAGAGGTAATTATTGCCATTGAATCTAGCGAGCACGAAGAAATGCAAGCCATTCTAACCAAGTTGGAAGGATGCAAGCCAATAATTAAAGTAATCCCAGATATGTACGACATCATGTCTGGTTCGGTGAAAATGAGCGCAATTTATGGCACCCCGCTGATTGAAATATCTCATGATCTAATGCCATCATGGGAAGTTATAGTCAAGCGTGCGAGCGACATAGTTATTTCGACAATAAGTATGATTCTTTTTTCGCCTATGTATTTTCTAACAGCGGCAATCATCAAATTCACGTCCTCTGGTTCTATCTTTTACCTGCAAGAACGAATTGGGAAAGGAGGGAAGCCATTCATGATGGTGAAATTTCGATCCATGAATATAGATGCCGAAAAAGCCGGACCTGCCCTATCAAGTGACAATGACCCTCGCATTACTCCATTTGGCCGATTCATGCGAAAGGTTAGACTGGATGAAACGCCACAATTCTGGAATGTTCTTATTGGTGATATGAGTCTGGTTGGCCCCAGGCCAGAACGCCAATTTTTCATCGATCAAATCGTAGAACAGGCTCCTCATTACAAACACCTATTAAAGGTGCGACCAGGTATTACAAGTTGGGGAATGGTGAAATACGGTTACGCGGAAAATGTCGATCAAATGGTTCGCAGAATGAAATACGATCTTTTGTATATCGAGAACATGGGTATTGGCGTGGATCTGAAAATTTTGATTTATACCGTTTTAACGGTAATACAAGGGAGAGGAAAGTAATCTCACCTTCAACTATACGGATTCAAAGAAGGTCGGCTAATTGCTAGGCACATAAATTTCGAAAGAAAAATATTAGACAAATGAAAAATATTACGGTTATCGGAGCTGGTACAATGGGCAACGGAATTGCGCACGTTTTCGCCCAATCTGGATTTAGTGTTTCCCTTGTCGATGTTTCTCAAGCATCATTGGATAGAGGTATGGCAACCATCACCAAAAACTTGGATAGAATGGTGTCCAAGGAAAAGATTTCGGAAGAGGGTAAGAATGAAACGTTAGGGAGAATATCTACATACACCGATCTAGCTGAAGGAGCAAAGAATGCAGATTTAGCCGTGGAGGCAGCTACAGAAAATAAGGACCTTAAGCTCAATATTTTTGCCCAGATGGAGGAAATGTGTCCGGCTGAAACAATCTTGGCTTCAAACACATCTTCTATTTCAATAACTCAGATTGCAGCGGCTACTAAAAGAGCGGACAAAGTCATTGGAATGCACTTCATGAACCCAGTGCCGGTAATGAAGTTGGTGGAAGTAATCCGGGGATATTCTACTTCGGATGACACAATGAATAGGGTGGTTGAAATGTCTAAGAAGCTGGGTAAAATCCCAGTAGAGGTAAATGATTATCCAGGATTCGTGGCTAATAGAATTCTTATGCCAATGATCAACGAGGCTATAGAGACTCTTTATCACGGTGTCGCTGGCGTTAAGGAGATTGACACTGTGATGATGTTGGGAATGGCTCATCCAATGGGGCCTTTGCACTTGGCTGACTTTATCGGGTTAGATGTTTGTTTGTCAATAATGAACGTACTCCATGAAGGATTGGGAAATCCGAAATATGCACCATGTCCGTTACTAGTAAACATGGTTGCGTCAGGTAATCTAGGCGCAAAAACAGGCAGTGGGTTTTACACGTATACTCCTGGATCCAAGGATAAGATTGTGTCTGAATTCTTCACAAAATAATTAAGCCTAAAATTTACTGAGCCCGAATCGAGCAATTGATTCGGGCTTTTTTATGGATGTTAATTAGATCATACAACTGTTAAGTTTTAAGATCCGTTAACATTTGATTGGAAACTGTCCATTAGATTCGATAGTAGAAACAGTTCGCAGGCAGTGCACGGCCTGTCAGTTTAAACCAACTGAAAATGATCTACCCGATTCTGACTTTATGAGCGATTTAACCCTATAAATCCTTACACATGAAAAAGTCATGAATTATCACCCCTATTTTAATTGCATTACTTACAATTGACGTTGAAGCACAAATAGCCGAAGCACCGCTAATTGATAAAGGCATACCAATAGACAAACCGATTGGAGACACTGATCCATTTTTGGAGAGGCGGAATAATCCACAATCTAATATTGCCATTCAGCCTTGGTTAAAGCCTGATGGGAAGCCGCTTTTTATCGGAAATGTTCGAGAAAATAAAATTGACAAAAAGTGATTTTAAAATTGGAGGAGCCAGATTGGGCTCCTCCAATTTTATAGTTCTTTTCTAAGTCGGGCTACAGGAAGATTGAGCTGCTCTCGGTATTTAGCAACTGTTCTTCTCGCAATTGTGTAGCCTTTTTCTTTCAGGACTGCAGCCAATTTCTCATCAGACAATGGCTTACTCTTGTTTTCTGCCCCAATAGCTTCTTCCAGAATTTTCTTTACCTCTCTGCTGCTTACTTCCTCGCCACTTTCGGTGGTCAAAGATTCTGAGAAGAAAGACTTCAATAGAAAAGTTCCGTATTGAGTCTGAACGTACTTGCTGTTGGCAACCCTAGAAACTGTACTAATGTCCATGCCAATAATTTCAGCAATGTCTTTTAGGATCATTGGCTTCAGCTTGGTTTCATCTCCGGTAAGGAAGTACTCTTTTTGGTATTGCATAATTGCATCCATTGTATGAAGCAGCGTAATCTGTCGTTGCTGAATCGCATCAATGAACCATTTTGCGCCATCTAGCTTTTGCTTGGCAAACATAGCCGCCTCCTTTTGGGATTTGGAGCTATTCTTCTTATTTCCTTGATACTCTTGAATCATGCGCTTATAATCCTTACTCAGCTTAAGAGAAGGCGCATTTCTTGAATTCAATGAGAGATCCAACTCTCCATCATTGTTAACGATAATGAAATCAGGAACTACACCAGCAACAACTCTGGTTACTTCATTACTAGAATTTCCTGGTCGAGGATTAAGCTTTAAAATCTCACCCAAAACCTCTCGAAGACCTTCATCATCCAGCTCAAGACGGTCAGAAATTTTTTGATAATGTTTTTTGCTGAATTCATCCATCATCTCTTCTACCACCTTAATAGCGTAGATGACGTTGAACGTGTTCTCCTTCTTTTGAAGTTGAATTTTCAAGCACTCCTGTAGGTTTCTTGCTCCAACACCCGGTGGATCAAACTCTTGGATAACCTTTAAAACACTTTCAAGATCTTCTGATTTAACTGTGATGTTCTGGCCAAAAGCAAGATCATCTACTATATCAATTAAATCACGTCTTAGGTAGCCGTCATCGTCTAAGTTTCCGATAAGCGTTTTTCCAACCACTTCAGACTTGGCATCCATCTTTCGCATACCCAGCTGCTCGAGCAATCCATCTTGAAAACTTCGGCCTCCGGTTATCGGGGCAGATTTCTCTTCCTCATCTGGGCTCGAGTTGTTTGCGTAGAGTTTATAATCTGGAATGTCATCGTCATCCATATATTCCTGAATGTCAAATTCATCTTCTCGCTTTTCGTCCTCTTCCTTTTCCATCATCTCCATCTCGTCATCAGACTGCTCCTCATCGTTGTCGTCATCCTCATTCTGAATTTCAAGATCTTCGTCTTGGTCATCATCCTCGCCTTCCTCCAATGCTGGATTTGCTTCCAATTCTTCCTTGATTCGTGCTTCAAGGGCAATCGTTGGAACTTGCAACAACTTCATTAATTGAATTTGCTGCGGAGACAACTTTTGAAGTTGCTTTAGATGTAATCCTTGTTTTAGCCCCACTTTTCTATCTTCTAAAGGTTCTATGATTAACCGGAATGCAAATGCTGTTCCGAATTTTAAAAGTTGAATAATTCTAATCGTTTACGCCAGAATTTCGCCTATCAAGGTAGGCGATATTTTGCCAATATATTTTCAGAAATCCGAAAAAGTGCCAATCAAATTGTAGGCAAATTTTCAAGATAGTGGATTGTACTTTTGCCGAATGAGTGAAGACAAACCATTTGATAACGCAGGATCGGACAAACTAAGCTGGAAAAGAGTTTCGAATCCAGAATCAACTTCAGAATCTAATTCGGATTCAGAATCTAACGATAGCGACAACTTTCGAGAACGAAGAAGAGATGACTCTGAAAGATCAAATCGGTTTGAGCGGCCAGAGCGCAGAGAAAGGCCCGAAAGAGAAAGAGGTCAAAGACGAGAAAGAAGTGATCGTGACGATAGACAGAGTGGGCCTTCTGATTGGATTCATGGCGTGCATCCAATAATGGAAGCCTTGAAGTCTGGAAAAGACTTAGAGCGATTGCTCATCAAAAAAGGAAATGATAAAGTATTGCGGGACCTAGCTAAGGAAGCTACCAAAGCTGGTATACCTGTACAGGATGTGCCAATCGAAAAGTTGAATCGTGTAACCCGAAAAAACCACCAAGGAGCAATTGCCTTTTTAAGTCCAATTACATATTCGAACTTGAGCAACAAGGTGATGGAAGCCTTTGAGGAGGGCAGAGACCCGCTGGTTCTTCTTTTGGATGAGGTAACTGATGTTGGGAATTTTGGTGCAATCTGTAGAACAGCAGAATGTTCTGGAGTTGATGCAGTGGTGATTCCAATGAAGGGAAGAGCACAGATAAATGCGCAAGCGGTAAAGAGTTCTGCTGGAGCATTGCTCAACATTTCTGTTTGCCGTGAGAAATCTCTCAAACAATCTCTCGAATACCTGAAAGAGTCGGGTTTTAGGATTGTTGCTTGTACAGAAAAGACTGA
>JBLFWJ010000215.1:0-4876 GCA_047611425.1 Bacteroidia bacterium
GGAAATTCAAAAGGAGAAATTGAGAAGACAGTTGCTTCTTCGGAATTTCTTGATTGTACTCGCCTTGCTCATCCTGTCGTTGGCTGCTTTAATCTACTGGAGATATAGAACGAAGAATAAAGCCAATCTTGAATTGGACAAGAAAAACCGGGAAATCAACGCTCAAAAGGAATTAGTAGAAGAACAGCATCTCGAGATTACTTCAAGTATTAGATATGCTAAACGGATTCAAGATGCGATTCTTCCAACGATGGATCAAATTCGAGAATACCTGCCCGAAAGCTTTGTGTTTTATCAGCCTAAAGCAATTGTAAGTGGCGACTTTTATTGGTTCGCTCAAACTGGCGACAAGGTTTTAATTGCTGCTGTAGATTGTACTGGTCATGGAGTTCCGGGTGCGTTTATGAGTATGATTGGAAATGATCTACTCAACCAGATTGTTAACGTTGAAGGTCAGGATTCACCTGATAAGATCTTAGATCAATTGCATCATGGAGTCCAAGTCGCCTTGAAGCAAAAGCATGGCGTTTCAGAAAACCACGATGGGATGGATGTCGCTTTGGTTGCCATCGACAAGAAGAAAAAACTGCTGGAGTTTGCCTCGGCCAACCGGTATCTATATCTCTTTGGAAAAGATGGATTGAAGGAGTTTAAAGGCCAAGACTTGAACATTGGTGGCATAATGCACGAGGATACTCGGAGCTACAAAATGGAGATTTCAGAGTATGAAATTGGGGATATGATCTACCTCTTTAGCGATGGAGTAAACGACCAGTTTGGCGGGCCAAAGGATAAGAAGTTTGGGTACCGCCAACTAAAACAGGTACTGGGTGACATGATCCAAGAAGCACCAGAAATTCAAAAGAAGAAATTCGTTTCCACCATGGAATCATGGATGGAAGGGCAGGATCAGATTGATGATTTTTTATTGATCGGCATTCGCCTCTGACACCATTAAGTGTCTGCGCTCAATGTAACTTCTGAGCGTTTTTACCTGGGTATTTTCAAAATCCCAACCCTTTTTGCCGGCAACCTTATCAAAGTAGGTCAGCGCTATTTCCTGATCCTCAGAATTGTTCATTTTCATTATCGCATCGCCATAATCGCTTGCGTTATTCTGAAAAAGATTTTGAATGAATCCGAACTTTTCGTTCAACGGAATACCTGAACGTAGGTCTGATATCGGCTTCTGATTTAACTTTCCAGCAAGCGTGCCTTCGTCTAGATTGTTCTCCTGTTGTGGTTCAGCTTCAATAGGCAATTCAGATAGACCTGGTTCAGGTGATGGGGTTTCAACTTCAGCGACAACCTCTGCCGGAGACTCAGGAGCAACTTTAACAATTGGCTCGGGCACCGGTGCAACAACAGGTACTGGAATGACCGCTTCAGTTACAGGGCTTTGAGCTACTGAATCCACACTAGGCTCCATGTCAAGCACGGCATCGTAAAGATCCCGAATGTCATTTAATAATCTATCTCTGTCAATTGCTCGAAATCCGTTCGGAATGTTCTCAATGGCATCTGTGATGCGCTCGCTCAGCTGTCTAGTCGTGTTCATGTTTTTTTAAGTTTTCCGTTCCGTTGGGATAACGATTAATTTAGCCCCTTATTACCTTGGGACTGGCTCAAAAATAGGGATCAACCAAGGTGATGTTTGGTGAACTTGTCACCAGTTTTCAAATAGATAGTAACCACGTAGCAAGAAATGTTCTTAGAGAATTCTAGAGGAGATAGAGCCCGCAAAGGCTGGATTGAAGTAGTGTGCGGAAGCATGTTCTCTGGAAAGACTGAGGAATTGATCCGAAGGTTAAAGCGAGCAGAATTCGCTAAGCAAAAGGTGGAGATTTTTAAACCTGCTGTGGATACACGATACGATGAAGAGGAAGTGGTAAGTCATGATTCCAATGCCATTAGATCTACGCCAGTACCAGCTTCTTCAAATATTCTTTTGCTGGCCGAAGGAGTGGAAGTAGTAGGAATTGACGAGGCTCAATTCTTTGATATGGGATTGGTAGCAGTTTGCAATCAGTTGGCAGATCAAGGGTCTAGAGTCATTATTGCGGGACTCGATATGGATTACACGGGTAAACCTTTTGGGCCGATTCCACATTTATTGGCAACGGCAGAATACGTTACAAAAGTTCATGCTATTTGTATGCAGTGTGGCGATCTTGCCAATCACTCACATCGATTTGAAGGCTCGGATTCTTTGGTGCAATTAGGCGAGCAGGATAGCTATGAGCCACTTTGCCGAGCGTGCTTCGCAGATGCTAAGGTCTCTGGTCTGAAGAAGGTTAAGTAGGTTCAATCATCAAAAGCCTCATCGACTTTATCTGCAGCTTTTAAAGCTGCTTTCTCAATTGCTTTTACGGCTTTAATAGTTCCTTTCTCAACCTCGTCCGCTGCTTTCAAAACGGCCTTTTCTGTCTTGTCAGCCGCCTTCATCACTGCTTTTTCAGTTTTATCGGCCGCCTTCTCAATCGACTTTTCAGTCTTGCTTGGTTCCTTGGATTGGGCAAAAGCCTCCGTTGTAAATGAAATAGAAACCGCAGCAATGATTAGTGAGATGATAAACTTCATGTTGATGTGATATTGGGTTGAAAGAATGGCGATGAGATTGGGAACGATTAATACCGCCATTTATTGGCCAACCGCACCAAAGAAAGCATGATGGGTACTTCAATGAGCACTCCAACAACGGTGGCTAATGCTGCACCAGAGTTCAATCCAAAAAGAGCAATAGCAACAGCCACCGCTAACTCAAAGAAGTTGCTTGCCCCAATCATACTTGCCGGACTGCAAATGGCGTGTGGCAACTTGATCCATCGGCCCAATCCCCAAGCAACGAAGAAGATCAAATAGGTCTGGATGGTCAAAGGCACAGCAATCAATAGGATCACAAATGGGTTAGAAATAATCGTTTCACCTTGAAAAGCGAAAAGCAGAATTAGCGTTGAAAGAAGGGCTAGAATTGAAACCGGTTTCAGCATTCTGAGGAATGTGCCTTCAAACCATTCCATCCCTTTGGAGGCAATAATTGCTTTTCTGGCCACATAGCCAGCCGCAAGTGGAATGGCCACAAACATTACAACTGAGGTAACCAACGTTTCGTAGGGAATAGTAAGATCGGTAATACCGAGTAAAAGACCAACCAGAGGAATGAAAGCCACCAAAATGATCAAATCATTAATCGATACTTGAACCAAGGTGTACAACGGATTTCCTTTGGTTAGATAACTCCAAACAAAAACCATGGCCGTACATGGAGCTACGCCCAAAAGAATTGCTCCAGCCAAATATTGTTCGGCTTGTTCGGGTGTGAGCCATGCTTCAAAAACCTGGGTAAAGAAGAACCAGCTAATAGCGGCCATGCTAAATGGTTTGATCAACCAGTTGATCGCCAACGTGAGAAGGATTCCCTTTGGTTGCTTTTTTACACTGCCCAATTGACTGAAGTCTACCTGAACCATCATTGGGAAAATCATCAACCAGACAAGAATGGAAATTGGCAGATTGATCCCGAATAATGTAAAGTCGCTTAATACTTGAATACTGTCTCCGGTTACGTAGCCAATGCCGATTCCCGCTGCGATACAAAGGGCGACCCAAAGCGTTAGGTAGCGCTCAAATATTCCCATTCCAGACTTTTCTTCTTCACTCATGTTGCTGTTATTTCAGGATGTAAAAGACGTAAAATAGTTCGCGTGCAATCTGCGCACAGCGTTTATCGTAGATTTTAGATTCCAGAGGCGTACCATCTCCTTCTTTTGGGTCTCGATATGTGAGAGCCAAACGAAAATCAGCTCCTGTTACTGTCGGGCACGCCTCGTCTGCACTAGAGCACGTCATAATGGCTGCAAATCCTTTAGACGGATTGAACGCATCATCAAAGGTTTTGGAGAAGCAAGTGAGCGGATTTACATCCTCGGAAAAACGCACTTGGTAAAGCGGGTTCTCTCCTCCGGGATTTTCAATTTCAAGGCCTGCACGTAAAAGAGCAGCAACCGCATTCGGGTTGAACGCTGTGGCTTCCGTGCCTCCAGAATATGTTTTTACGGATTCAATTCCATAGTAGAATGCAGCCAAGGAGGCCCATATTTGGGTGAGGTGACTTCTCCTAGAATTATGAGTGCAGATGAAGTTCAATGAGACTTCACCTGCACTTTCCAATTTGCGTTGGATGTATTCTGATAATTCCTTTAACTCGGCTTTTCGAGTTTCAGGGATCGATTCGAATTCTTTGATTCTAGCTTCAGAATAAGCCTGAAGCTCAGGAAGCAACTGACTTGACATTAACAGCAACCGCTAGCAGGATCACAACATGGTTCAGCTGCAACTGGAGTTGGTTCAACCACCATATTTGGTGAGCAGCATGCCTCGGCCTCGGTTTGATATTGCGGGTCGTTAAACTCCACGTCTTCGTGCAGCAAGTACACTTCCCATCGGTAACCGTCAGGATCCATCACCCAAAACTTGTCTTGCTTGGCATAGCAGCAGGCTGTTCCTGTTTCTTCCAATGTGTCGAACTTCAGAAGTTTAGCTGCCTCCAAGCGCTTGGTCAACTCTTCCTCCGTATCAATTTGAAAACCTAGGTGCCCAAATAGGGGAGTGATGTTTTCACTGTTCTCCACAAATGAGATAACCAAAGACGGTTTGTCAAGGGTGAATTTGGCATAGCCAGCTTTCACTTTTGTTGCTTCTTGATTGAAGAAATTCTGATAGAATTCAACGGTCTTTTCAATGTTCTTCACGTAAAGGCTTACGTGCATTCTTGGAAATTCTGTGTTCATGGATAATTGAGTTAATAGTTTCTAGTTCAGAGTTAATAGTTGGTTAGCAGCATCCGTCAGCCGAACAGCAATTGGTCAGCAAGCCG
>JBLFWJ010000216.1:0-4876 GCA_047611425.1 Bacteroidia bacterium
CCACTATATTGTTCAAATACTTGCAGCTTCTGTGTCTAATCCGGCTGAAACTCCTCGCGTTTACCGTTCTGATTGCCGCTGAGTTGGCTTCACTTTTATCAATGTTGATTACTCGTGGACTTCCGTTGTTTCCGATAGCCTTATTGAGAAACTTCTGGGCAGAACCTTTCATCCTCCGCTTGGTCAGCAGAAAATCAACTGTGTAACCATATTTGTCCACTGCTCGATATAGATACCTGTCCTTCCCTCCTACTTTAATGTAAGTCTCGTCCATTCTCCAACTATCGCAGACACTGCGCTTTCTCTTATGCATATTCGCCTCAATCAGAGGTGAGAATTTGAACACTCAGCGTTGTAGAGTAGAATGATCAACTTTCACTCCTCTTATTCTGAGCAGTTCTTCAACATCTCGATAGCTCAATGTGAAACTCAGTTTGAAATACACTGCTTGAAGGATGATGGCTTTGGGAAATCTGTGATGCTTGTACATTCTGGTGGTGTTTGGTTTGAGTCAAAACTAAACCATCATGATTTTGCAAGATTAACGGGACAGAACCGTTAAGCGCCCCGATATCACACTGGATACGCCCGAATCATGAAGAAGGTGAGGAAGTTCTTCCTTGGGGTGTGATTTTCTTGGTGTATGGGTTTCTTGGATTTTTGATGATTATGTTCAGTATTGCGCCATAAAATTGATGTTGCAGAAGTGGTGGCATAGTGCCATATTTGAGTTCTTCCTAGTTCTCAACTTATTCTGCTACAATGTCACTTGATAATGCCGTGCTACAATTCAAGAACTTAATTGAAGGTGCTATCTCCTCTGGAGGCACTGACGCAAAAATGAACTTGATAAGGTCAAGTGTGCCCATTAACCTAATTCACGAGGCGGTTAAGGATGAATTGGTTATTCATGGAGTTTCTGCTGCTCAAATAAAGCCCCCAGTTGGAAGGTCACAGAATGCATCGTTAAGACTTTGAATGATTACGACCAAAACAAAACCGTGGATTGAGATAGGTTATCAATTAGTTGCCGAGTCTGGTTTTAACAAGCTCAGTGTAGAACTAATTTCTAGAAAAGTAGGTAAGAACAAGTCTTCTTTCTATCACCATTTTGGTGAACTCAACGTGCTTATAAGCGAACTGCTTTCGCACCATTTGCAAAGAGCGAAATTGCTTGCTACCGAACTGGAAGGTTGTGAGTCTATCCGTCCCGGAATGATTCATGTTTTTCTTCAATTCAAGTTCGATTTCCTATTTCATAAACAGCTCCGTATAGAGCGTGGTAATGCCGATTTTGAAAGATGCTTTGAAGAAGTTCACGCATTATTCGAATCTGCAATCGAAGAAATCTGGGCCGAGTATCTGCAGATGGAACAGCAGAAACAGCTTTCCAAAACCTTCCTCAGACTGGTTTCTGAGAATTTTCTGCTTCAGATAACGGAAGAAAACTACACGTTTGATTGGCTCAATTCGTATTTGTCTGAAGTTGCTGGTATGCTCAATCAACTCAAACCAAAGTGAGTTCTAGATTATTGAACGCTTCCGTCTAAAACAACTCTTGTTGGCTTCGTAGTTTCACGAATGGTTAAAAACTGTTCAGTGAAATGAGTATTACAGCACAAAGTCTGAAGGTTCGAGAAGTGGTCAACCAAGTGGTTAATGACCCCGAGTATCATTCGGTGTCTCACGTACCGTTGATTTCAGGTCATCAAATTTCCCTCATTCTATTCGCGTATGTTGGTGTTTTGGGAAGTATAGCACTCTACTTTCAAGGGGTTTCCCTCTGGCTGCTTTATCCAGTAATGATATTCGCGTTTTATTCGGCATTCACCCCCTTGCATGATGCCACGCACCGAGCCATTTCGTCCAACAATTTTCTGAATGACTTACTTGGTACTATTTCAGGAACAATACTGCTCCCATTCTCCACAACAAGTATCTATCGCTATCTCCATCTTTCGCATCACAGGTACGTAGGGGATAAGAATTTGGACCCTGATGATACAATGGTCGTTGTCCCCACCAAGTATTTCCCATTTGGCTATCTGATTCTCTTTTTTCCAGATTTCATTTGGCTGACTTGGTTGTTGACCAAAGGTTGGAAACGTGCTCCGTCCAAGACTCGGGTTTCTACAATTTTCATGTTCGTTGGTAATATTTCGTTCATGATTGCTTGGTTCATCAGTCCATACTGGTACGAATACCTTCTACTCTTCTTTATTCCAAATAGAATAGGAGTCTGGTGTGTAGCGTACTCCTTTGCTCATATTCAACACCCAGAAGGCATGAAGTGGAATGATTTCCCATTCCAAACTACGTACAGATTAAAGGCAAATGAATTGTTGTCAAAAATGCTCTACGGACAGTCTCATCACGCTATTCATCATTTGCTTCCACATGTACCATGGTACAAGTATTTTTTGGCTTGGCGGCTTGCAAATGGCGCGTTCAACAAACAGGATATTCCAGCGCGTGGTTTTTTGGATAGACCAGATTCTGATTACAAAGAACGATTCTTGAATAAGCTTGAAAAGTTCGGTTCGCAAGAGATTTCGGTTAAAGTTTCATCTATCGAACAAGTGGCTACCGACATAAAAAGCTTCGACTTGCAACCCATAGATGGCCAACCTCTTCCAGAATTCAGTGCTGGGTCTCATATTGAGATAACCCTACCAAGTGGAACTAAACGGCATTACTCACTGGTTAACCCTCCATTTGAGCACAATTCTTATAGAATTGCGGTAAAGTTGGAAGTGAATGGTAACGGAGGTTCGCGAGAAATGCACGAAGCAGTTAAAGAAGGTCATGTTCTGCAGGTTTCTGAGCCGAGAAATAATTTCTTGCTTTACGAAAATGCAAAGCGATTCATTCTTATTTCTGGAGGAATTGGAATTACTCCGCTATTGTCAATGGCGCATCGACTTAATGAAATGGACAAAGGATTTGAGTTCCATATTTGTGCAAAAGCCGAGCATGAGATACCGTTCAAGCACGGACTCGACCACTGGTCTTTTTCCACTAGTGTAGAGATTCATTTAGATAAAAATGCAAGGTCATCAATTGACTTGAAGAAAGTTTTAGCCTCTCCTTCAGCAGATACGTTAATCTATGTGTGCGGTCCCAGCGGTTTTAACAAATGGGTAAAACAAGAAGCCATAGAATTGGGATGGAATGAATCCAACATCAAAAAGGAAGTATTCTCAATAGATGGCTCAGAATCATCTGAACCACAGGCGTTTGAATTGATCCTGAATAAATCTCAACGCGTTTTGAAGATTGAAAAAGACCAGACTATTATAGACGCGCTCGAATACAATGATATTGACGTCAACTATTCTTACTCGTGTATGCAGGGTACCTGCGGCACCTGTGTTACAGACGTTTTGGAAGGAGAAATTGACCATAGAGATGCGTTCCTAACAGAAGAGGAAAAAACGGCACAGAACAAGATGTGCTTGTGTGTCTCGCGAGCAAAAAAAGAACGAGTAATTCTTGACCTCTAACCTAATTTCATATCGCTGTTTTCCTAGCAAAAGGAATTCGCATGTGAGCTGTATTCAGAAAAGACTAATTCAATGAACTTTCGGTAAAAAACGTAAGATTAACTGATAAGGTAAGGTCTTCTATAACCCCTCCTATCCTTGCATCATTTGCCCAATGTTCCTCTGCCCATACCATAATTTCCGATGGTGATGTGGTGGGGTTCTGGCGCATTAAACTCTTCGGTTTCTTAAATCTACAATCGTACCGGTATTTAAGCCGCTAACGACTTGAAAGTTTCAAAATGGGTAGATCTGGAAGTTGTCATTTGACACTTCCTGATGATGTTCACTACCTCAATTCCCGCTAAAGTCCGCTGGGCGGGCTCGAACTCTTTGAATCCTGCGCAGATTGATATTCTGCGCTTGATATTGCGATGGTCCTGCTCTACGATATTGTTCAGGTACTTACAGCTTCTGAGTCTGATTCTGCTGAAACTTCTTCTATTTACCGTTCGGATAGCTTCAGAATTCGCTCCGCTTTTATCGATGTTGATTACTCTTGGTCTTCCATTGCTTCCGATGGCCTTATTGAGAAACTTCTGGGCAGAACCTTTCATCCTCCGTTTGGTAAGTAGGAAATCAACCGTGTTTCCATACTTGTCAACAGCTCGATATAGATACCTGTCCTTTCCTCCTACTTTAATGTAGGCCTCATCCATTCGCCAACTATCGCAGACACTGCGCTTTCTCTTATGCATATTCGCCTCAATCAGAGGTGAGAATTTGAACACCCAGCGTTGTAGAGTAGAATCATCAACCTTCACCCCGCGGATTTTGAGAAGTTCTTCCACGTCACGATAGCTCAATGTGAACCTCAGTTTGAAATACACTGCTTGAAGAATGATTGCTTCTTGTACATTCTAGTGGATTTTGGTTTAAGCCAAAACTAAACCATTGCCTTTTTTATGGACTAACGCGACAGAACCAGAAGCGGACAACTGAAGAAAGTAATAGCCACCCAAGACGAACGGATTGAACAGTTACAAGATAAACTGCTCGATGGCATAATTGCATCTGAAGACTTCACGCTGATGAAGACGCGCTATATGCGGTTGAAACAAGAAGCTGAGGAAGAACTGATCTCAATGACTGGAGACGTCACGGGAAAGTCAATCCTACTTAAAAAGGCTCTGAATGCGGTTTCTGAACTGGGAAACTCGTACTTCAAAGCGGGTCCAGATGCGAAATCTCGGTTACTCAGTTCGATATTTCCTGAAATGATCGAGTTTGACGGAAACAAATGTCGAACTCCCAAAATCAACGAAGCCGTTTTGCTGTGTCTCAATGCTGACAAGGGTTTCAGAGGAAATGAAAACGGGAAACTTCATGAAAAA
>JBLFWJ010000217.1:0-4871 GCA_047611425.1 Bacteroidia bacterium
CTTTACTGATGATGTAACGTTAATTCAGGACAGCCTACCAATTATTGATGTGATTTCAATTACGATGTTCTTTTTTGCGATAGGTATGATCCTCTTGTCAGCAGTAGCCGGAACAGGAAATACGCGTATGTCGCTGTTCATTGAGATTGCCACACTGGTCGTCTATCTCACCTTTATATATATGGTAGTACACATCTACCATTGGGAACTGGTCAATGTCTGGCTGGCCGAGTTGGTTTATTTCAGCCTCCTATCGGGAATGTCGCTGGCCTACCTTTGGAGCGGAAAATGGAAAGGAAAGAAGATTTGAAGGCACGAATCGTTTTTATGGGAACACCTGATTTTGCGGTAGCCACAATGGAC
This sequence comes from Bacteroidia bacterium, assembly GCA_047611425.1. GTDB lineage: Bacteria > Bacteroidota > Bacteroidia > UBA10329 > UBA10329 > JBLFWJ01. The sequence goes on from JBLFWJ010000217.1 coordinate 364, forward strand.
GCCTTGAATAAGGCAGGAAACAATATTGTTGGTGTTGTCACTGCTCCAGACCGCCCTGCGGGAAGAGGGCAGAAGGCGCGGGCATCTGCTGTAAAGGAATACGCTGTGGAGCATGGATTGAAAGTTCTTCAACCCGAGAAGCTTCGAAACGAAGAATTTCTGGATGACCTTAGATCCCTAAATGCAGACCTATTTATTGTTGTAGCATTTCGAATGCTACCAGAAGCTGTGTGGGCCATGCCTTCAAAGGGGACTATTAACCTACATGCTTCGTTGCTTCCACAATACCGAGGAGCAGCTCCAATCAACTGGGCCATTATAAATGGAGAAAAGCAAACAGGTGTAACCACCTTCTTTATTCAAAAGGAGATTGATACTGGGGATCTAATCCATCAGGAAAAGGTGAAGATTACTGAAGAGGTGAATGCTGGTGAGTTACATGATCAGCTAATGAATGTGGGTGCTGGACTGATTGTCAAAACTGTTGAAGACGTAATGTCCGGTGATCATCCAAGTACACCGCAGTCTGAAATTGCTGAGGGTGCTTTGAGATCAGCGCCAAAGATTCAAAAGGAGACGTGCAGGATCAATTGGAAAGACTCCGTTGAGAATGTGGTTAACCTTATAAGAGGAATGAGTCCTTATCCGGCAGCGTTTACAGAATTTGAAAAAGACGGACAGAACTTCAGGATGAAGGTCTTCCAAGCCAAAAAGGTTGAAGGATCAGCTTCAAATTCAGAGCCCGGAACACTGATTCAGGAGAACGATAGGTTACTAGCCACGTGTTCAAATGGGGTGATTTCACTCGAAGAAGTGCAGCTAAGTGGCAAGAAAAGGATGCTTTCTGGGGAGCTTTTGCGTGGTTTTAGCTTGGAACACGTAGTCAAAATTCATTAATGGCATAGTGCAATGGTCACGAAACCCGCGTCAATAGGGCGATTTAGGCCGAGGTTATTAACAAATGAGGGGTATTTATTAACAAAATGGGGGTTCGAGCCCCTGTAGCCCTTGCGTAGCCTAGGTACTCTAATATATTTGCTGGCGTTAACTCATTTATTAATCTTTAAATAATTAAATCATGAACAAAGCAGAATTGATTGAAGCAATCGCTGCAGATGCTGGTCTTTCTAAGGCTGACGCAAAAAGAGCTCTTGACTCTTTCGTAGGATGCACTACTGGTGTACTTAAGGAAGGTGGTCGTGTTGCATTGGTAGGATTTGGATCTTTTTCCGTTTCTAACCGTGCTGCAAGAACTGGTCGTAATCCACAGACTGGTAAAGAAATCCAAATTGCAGCTAAGAATGTTGTAAGATTTAAGGCTGGTTCTGAACTTTCTGGTTCAGTAAACTAATTCAACCTTATCTAACTTAAAACCCTGTTTGTTCCTTTGGAGCAGACAGGGTTTTTTGTGTTAGAGTTATGAGTTTTAAGCTTCTAGTTTCTAGAAAAGAGAGGATGTCAATCGAACCTCGTCATTAAATTGAAAACTCATCAGCCACGTCTCTCAACTATGAACTCTCAACCCTTTTTCAAATGTCATTCGATCCAAATAAGCTAAGTCAGGCAAATAGTGGCCTGTTCGGATTACCGTACAAGCCCAAGGAAGCCGATCTTTTGATTGTGCCCGTTCCGTGGGATGTCACAACATCAAACGGGAATGGAACTGCCAAGAGTCCCGATATTTTTATTGAGGCCTCTAAACAGATAGACCTGTACCACCCAGATTTCCCAGATTTCTGGAAAGTGAAAACAGCATTGGATCCAGTTCATATGGAGTGGAACGATTTGAACAAGTTCTACCGTAAAAAGGCCGTTGAAGCCATTGAAATGCAGGAAGCTGGAGTAGATCCGTCAGACAGTAAAAAGCTTAGCGGCCTTTTGAAAGAAATAAACGACCAGTCCGAGGATTTGAATGATTGGGTTTATGAAACATCGAAGCAGCAGCTTGATAAAGGTAGGCTTGTTGGCGTTTTGGGAGGAGACCATAGTTGTCCGTTGGGGTTGATCAAGGCCCTTGTTGAAAAACATGGACAGATTGGAATTATACAGATAGATGCACATGCAGATCTAAGAGTTGCATATGAAGGTTTTGAAAACTCTCATGCAAGCATCTTCTATAATGTATTAAAGATGGATGGCGTGAAGCATCTCCTACAAGTAGGTGTTCGGGATTATTGTGAAGAGGAGAATACCATGGTTAGAGATTCCAGTGGTCGAATCAAATCCTATTACGACCGAGACTTAAAGCAATCTCTTTTTGGAGGAAATACATGGGATAAATTATGTTCTGAGATGATATCTGGGCTACCCGATAAAGTCTACATCAGTTTTGATATTGATGGTCTTGAACCATCTCTTTGTCCCAGTACTGGAACCCCGGTTCCCGGAGGGTTGACGTTCCCACAAGCAGCATATCTTATTAAGAAAATTGCAGATTCTGGTAGAACAATCATAGGCTTCGACCTTTGCGAAGTCGTAGGAAAGGAGGGTACGATTGATGCCAACATTGGCTCACGTATTCTTTTTGAATTATGCGTTCAATCAGCCCGTTCTAACAAGTTGAATATCAATAGTTAATGTCGAATACTTCAAATGATATATTAGACCATTTATGGTCGTTTCTCTCACCAGAACGGCAAGATTTATTCCTTCGGAAAATCGCGGACAGAACGAAGCACATCACCCTTGCGGTTGAGAATGTTTACCAACCGCATAATGCCAGCGCGGTTATGCGGTCGGCCGATTGTTTTGGGGTGTCTGATGTCCATGTAATTGAGAATGATAACGAGTATGTTCTTAATCCGAATGTGACAATGGGGTCGGCAAAATGGCTGGACATTCACCAGCACAATGAGAAGGAGAATAATACCAAAGATGCGCTCCTAAGTTTGAAGAACAAAGGCTACAAGTTGGTGGCAACCTCCCCTCACGGTGAATCAACTCAACTGGATCAATTGAGCCTTGATCAACCCGTAGCGCTTTTGTTTGGAACAGAGTTAACTGGCTTAACAGATGAAGCTCTTGAACTGGCAGACGAAACACTTCGAATTCCGATGTACGGTTTTACTGAGAGTTTCAACATATCTGTTTCCGCAGCTATTTGTCTGTATGACATCACCCATAGGCTGCATGAATCGGAAATAGGGTGGAAGCTGACCGAAGCGCAGCGTACCGAGATGTTACTTGGCTGGGCACGCAAATCCATTAAAGAATCAGCCAATATCGAAAAGCGGTTTTTGGAGGGATAAAGCCTACAGGAAGCGCATAAAGGCAACTCTCAGTCCGAAGCTGACCGCGATACCCAATGCCGCCCCAGCAAATACTTCCAAAGACGTGTGACCGAGGAATTCTTTCAAACGCTCAGTGCTCACATGTCCTTCAGGAGAGAGGAATTCGGCAACAATTTTGTTTAAAACGCGCGCTTGTTTGCCCGCATTTTGTCTGAGGCCAGCGGCATCGAACATCACCACAACAGCAAAGCACACAGCAATAGCATAGGTGGTTGAGGTAAACCCGTCAACCAACCCAACACTTGTAGCCATGGCCACAACCGTACTGCTATGACTGGAAGGCATGCCACCAGTAGCGAAGAATAAGGAAGGTCGGATGATTTTCTTTCGGAAACCAATGTTGATTACCTTGATAATCTGAGCTATGAAATTGGCTGCAAGGAGAGCCACGATGGCCTCCAATCCTGTATTCGAAACATATTCGGCTAAAAACTCTTTCACTCCAATTCGCTAACGATACTAAGGTAGGTGTTGTACCTGGATTCGGCAATATCACCGCATTCAACGGCATTTTTAACGGCACAATGAGGCTCATTCATATGTGAGCAATTGTTGAATTTGCATTCATCAGAGGTTTTGAAAATCTCAGGAAAGTAATGTCCAATATGGTCATTATCCATATCAATCATTCCGAATTCTTTGATTCCAGGGGAATCTATAATGAAGCCTCCGAATGCAAGGGGAAACATTTCTGCGAAGGTTGTGGTGTGGGTGCCCTTTCGATGCACCTCCGAAATGGCGTTCACCTTTAAATCAAGATCCGGTTCAATCACGTTGATCAATGTGCTCTTTCCAACTCCTGAGTGACCCGACACGAGACTAGTCTTGTCCTTCATTAATGCTTTAAGGTCATCTAGTCCCGTTTTGTCTAACGCGGAAACCAGTAAGGTCTGATATCCAATCGATTCGTATGTGTATCGATATTCCGAAAGCACTTCATTTTCTTCTTCGCTCAATAAATCAGCCTTATTGAAAACGATAATTGCTGGGATGGTGTAGGCTTCTGCTGTTACCAGCAACCGATCTATAAAACCCAAACTGGTTCTTGGTTCCGAAACAGTAGCTAGTACAATCAGTTGATCAATATTGGCAGCAATTATGTGTGATCGCTTGCTCAGGTTTACCGACCGCCTTACGATGTAATTCTTACGCTCACTGATATGTGTTATCACTCCTTGGCTGCTATCCTTCGGGTCTTCTTCAACCGTAACTCGATCC
>JBLFWJ010000218.1:0-4833 GCA_047611425.1 Bacteroidia bacterium
ATCATGATACGCTCGAAAAACTTCCTTGTTGATCTGCTGGATCTTCTCTTCCTCCGATTTAGAATACGAAACCGAAATCTCACACTTCCCGCGAGTGATACCTGCACCTATATGTTTTCTTATTTCAGGCTCAAGAATCCTGTATTCGCCAGAGGTTCGAACATTAAGATCTAGCGTTTTGCTGTTCACTGATTTTACCTCAACTGAAAACTGACGTTGATTAAATTCTCCTGAGGCTTTTCCAAAGCCCGTCATTGATCTGATCATTGAATACTAATTACAAATGAGATTCGAATATGCGAATGAATGCTAACCGCGAAGACCCGAAGTTTCCGCAAAGGTCGCAGAGAGTTTGAGATGGTCAAGAGAAAGTGTCAATTCTGAGATACCAGACTTAAGCTCACCTCCACAAACTTGCAGGCCGGTGTCTGGCTTTTATCCGCAAAACTGTTAATTGGCACTAACACATTTGCCTCTGGAAAATAGGCAGCCATGCAGCCCTCGGCAAGGTTGTATTAGATAACTCTGAAATTGCAAGCCTTGCGTTCGACTCCTTTATAATGGCTTGTAACGTCAACCAGCGCTCCAGAACTTAGGGCAGCGGATTCAATATCTTTTGCATTCATCAGCATTACCCTATGGCCGTTCTTAACACCACGGTACCTAGCATCAAGTCCATATATAGTTGTGTTGTACTGGTCGTGACTCCTGACTGTCATCAATATGTACCTTCCAGCCTCCACTTTCCTTTTCGGCAAAGGGTTGACTGTGAATTTAGCTTTGCCAGAAGCGGTTGTAAACTCGGCTTTTCTTGCACCATTTGGCAAATAAAATCCGCCTGGTTTTCTAACTTTTTGGTTGTAATTCTCGAATCCTGGAATTACTGCTTCAATGTGATCTCTGACAACATCGTAGTTCGCAATCATTTGATTCCAAATCAAGCCGATTACCGAGTGATGCACTGGCAACCACCAGACTGCTTAAACGCCTTTTGTTCGGAGTTCATCGCTCCAAACATTTGCAATATCAACTCAGGGTTGATGGATGCATCAGTAACCGAAACAGTCTGATCTGGAAAATCAAGATCTTGCTTTCCACAAATCCCACATGAAGCGACAGACAGAAAGCTTCTGCTATTCTTGTAACCGTGCCCCAATTTGTTGGAATCCACTTTTACGTTGATTCCGGTTACGATTCCCTGCTTGTTTTCCTCCTCCAAAATGGTTTCCAATGGAGAACTTGTGTCGGAATAAATGTCCTCAGAATAAAGAAGGCCATGAACTAACTCGATGTCATCGCCAGGCGTTCGCATAGTAACGGTCAGGGGTTTTCCATTGATAAAAATGCGCAAGCCTTCCTCCACAGTCAGGTCGTCATAGACCTTCCGTAGTTGATTGTTTCGATATTTTAATCCTTCGTATTTAGAAGTTGCCATTGCTTCGCAGTCCATTGTCGATTGTCAATAGTCCATAGACTCAACTCTGTGGACTATCGACTGAACGCTATCGACCAATTTAACTCAATCCAGTTATTACTCCATTTTCGTCAATGTCCATTCCTTCGGAAGCCGGAACAGCAGGAAGGCCCGGCATCCGCATCATCTTCCCTAAAATAGGAATTAGGAAGCCAGCGCCAATGGCTAATTCAAACTCCCTTACTGTAACAGTGAATCCTTCGGGGGCGTTTAATAGTTTTTCATCGTCAGAAAATGATTTCTGGGTTTTTGCCATACAAATAGGCAATTTGTCTTGGCCCAGTGATTCAATCATTCTCATTGATCGCTTGGCCTCTGGGGAGTATTCAACTTCCTTAGCTCGATAAATTTCGCGGGCAATTGTATTGATTTTTGATTCTATTGAGTCGTTCCAATCATACAATTTCACAAACTTGTTTTCTCCACTTTCGGCAGACTCGGCAACTGCCTTGGCAAGATCTTGAGTCCCTTCACCGCCTTTGGCCCATCCTTCGGAGAGAACAGCTTTCACGCCCATATCTGCACAAAGCTTCTTTATTAACTCAACCTCTTCGGCAGAATCGGAGATGAAGTTGTTGATGGCAACAACTGGCTTGATTCCAAACTTTTGGACATTCTCAATATGCCGTTTTAGGTTAGCAAAACCGGTTTTTACCCGCTCGACATTAGGGTCGTTGTATTCTTCTTTACTGGCCCCGCCATGATGACGAAGTGCTCTGATGGTTGCGACTATAACTACAGCTTTCGGGCTTAGATTACCATAACCACATTTGATGTCTAGGAATTTTTCTGCCCCAAGATCGGCCCCAAAACCTGCTTCGGTTACGACATAGTCGCTGAGCGAAAGCCCCATTTTAGTAGCAATAATGGTGTTTGTTCCTTGAGCGATGTTGGCAAAGGGACCGCCATGAATAATTGCTGGATTTCCTTCGAGGGTCTGAACCAAGTTTGGTTTTATGGCATCTTTTAGGAGAATTGCCATAGCCTTTTCTGCATTTAATTGACGAGCGTAAACTGGCTCCTTATTGAAAGTGAATCCAATGAGAATGTTTCCCAACTTCTCCTTAAGGTCAGAAATGTTGTTGCACATGCAGAGAATAGCCATTACTTCGGAAGCAGCCGTAATGTTGAAGCCGTCCTGCCTAGGAATACCGTTTCCAACCCCACCCAAACCGATTGTAATGTCTCGTAAGGCTCTGTCATTCATGTCCATGACCCGTTTCCAGAGTACTGTTCTTGGGTCAATTTTGAGAGTCCGAGATTTACTTTGAATATTGTTGTCAATCAAGGCAGCCAACAGATTATTGGCTTTTTCAATTGCCGAGAAATCTCCTGTAAAATGAAGGTTGATGTCCTCCATCGGCACAACCTGTGAATGGCCTCCGCCAGCGGCTCCACCTTTGATTCCGAATACCGGACCGAGGGATGGCTCTCTCAGAACCACCATCGAGTTCTTCCCAATCTTGTTAAGCCCTTCATTCAATCCAATTGAAACGGTTGTCTTTCCTTCTCCAGCCGGAGTGGGCGTCATGGCCGTTACCAGAACCAGTTTGGCCTGCTTAACTTTCTCATCATCAATTAAACTTAAGGGCAGCTTGGCCTTGAACTGGCCATACATTTCAATCTGATTAGGGGCGATTCCCAACTTCTGGGAAACCTCACTAATCGGTTTCATGACTACACTCTGTGCTATTGAAAGATCTGACATTTGAACTGATTTAGACTAAGACGAACCCGAAAGCTAATAATTTGAACGCTACCCGAATGCTGATCAAAAGCACTTTTGATAATTTCATATAATTCCGTTGGAAACTTTCCAACCTACAAACCCAACGAACACTTGAGTTGGATAGATTTGGGCCAATGAGCAACGCATCAATTTCGGTTTATACAGACGGATCTGCCTTAGGTAATCCCGGTCCTGGTGGTTATGGAATTGTAATGATGGCTGGGCAGCATCGCAAGGAACTTTCTGGGGGTTTTAGACTTACGACAAACAACCGGATGGAATTGCTTGCTGTAATCGTTGCTCTGGAGACAATAAAAGACGGAGGTGCAGATGTAACGATCTACTCAGACTCGAAATATGTAGTCGATTCTGTTGATAAAGGATGGGTTTTTGGCTGGCAGAAAAAGGGGTTTAAAGGGAAGAAAAACCCAGATATGTGGCAACGGTTTTTAAGGATCTACCCGAAACATAACGTCAAGTTTCAATGGGTGAAAGGACATGCGAACATCCCTGAGAACGAGCGATGTGACCGTTTGGCTGTTGGGGCCGCGAATGGAAAAGACCTAGGACCAGACCAAGGCTACGAAGATTCCCAGAGTAAGAGCGGGATGTTTGATTAACTCTATCTAAGGGCCAATTTTCTATCTGGGTAAATCTGTGATGTATTGTAATCTTCTACAGCTTGACCAAGCTCTTCTGGCCAGATTGGAACTTCGAAATCTAAGGCTGCAAATAGGTACTCCCGCAACAGCGGCTCTACTACTGGCATGTAACACTCATCGTAAATTGTACTACGTGGGTCACGTGTATATGCAATGACGCTAATGTCCATTCCGTGTTTCACTTCTTGAAACCCAACCCGAACTGTCACAATTCCAGTTGTTCTGCGCTTTAGATAATTGAATTTGTTGTAGAACCATTGCTCCTCCCAAGGGATGTCCATGACCACCCCACCATAGCTGATTGGACGAGAAAAAGTCACCGAAGAATCGGTTTGCACGTTGTAGGAGAAATCATTGAGGTACATCCAGCCAGCAACAGCTTTCTTCATATCGGATGTATCGGCAGGGAATACGCATTTCTGCACGTATTGCCATTTGTAGGTCTCGATGCATTTTTTTAGTTCATGCCTTTTCTGACCTTGCGAAAGCAATGGAATTAGCAGGAGAAGGAGCGATATGTTGAGTAACGGCTTAAGCATGATGCGGCCCAAAGATACGATGAGCTTAAAAACAAAACAGGCGCGTTATGGCTGTTCAGAAATAAAGGACCAAATCAATTAATGGCAAGTTTGGTTGAGGGCTATCCTAAACCTCGGCAATTCACTTTGAGAAATCGCCTCAAAAGGTGTTAAGTTTTTAAAGAAGAGTTAGCTCATAGAATAAGCGATGGTGGTTCGGTGAAGTGCGAAGGCGCTTCGGGGAGGTTGCAAAGCAGTTAGATAAGCACGTGAGGGTCTGTTCAGTAAACTGTGTCAACCCTTACTGATGTATTTCTATCGCGATAACTTTGTTGGACAGGGAGGAATACTTACTTTCAAACTCGAAAATAAAAAGGGCTATAAAAACCTAGTGCCTACAGCTATTTACGCACACGGCAGCACGCGTGATTTGAGTAAAATAAAAAGACC
>JBLFWJ010000219.1:0-4746 GCA_047611425.1 Bacteroidia bacterium
CAACTCACTACATGGTAAGTAACCATAAGGTGAGTTATTTGGCTCACTATAATATTACTTACCTTTGGGTGAGTTAAGAATGTAGTTATGGAATCACCATTCAGCTTTGGAAAGCTCGTTACGCATGAGCAAAACAATTTTACGGATAGGGAAGAAGAGCGAAAGCGTTTGGTATCAAACGCACGCAGCGGAGTGAATACAATTCTCATATCGCCAAGGCGCTGGGGGAAATCATCGTTAATGAGAACGGTTGCCCAAGACATGGCGGGCAAGCATAAGGTCGTTTTCTGCTTTATCGATCTATTTAGAATCAATTCGCAAGAAGAATTTCTGGCCATGTTGGCGACAGAAATCATGAGAAGTACATCCACGAAAACGGAGGATCTGATCACGGGAATGAAAACATTCTTCAAAGAGTTGACGCCCAAATTGTCATTTTCCGTTGACCCCGAACACGACATCAGCATTGGTTTTGATCTTCAGCAGGTTAAAGAGAATCCTAATGAGGTGCTTGACCTTGCACAGAAGATAGCGGAGAAAAAAGGTGTACGAATAGTTATTTGCATTGATGAGTTTCAAAACCTCAGCAGCTTCGATAACAAGGATGTTTTTCAGAAGAAACTTCGCTCAGCTTGGCAGCTTCAACCTAATGTCACCTATTTCCTGTATGGAAGTAAGCGGCATATGATGAACGATATTTTCCACAGTTCTCAACGACCATTTTACCGGTTTGGTGATGTGATCAACTTGCCCAAAATTCCGAGGGAGGATCTTGTGAAATTTATCGTCTCATCCTTCAAGCGGACAAAAAAGTCAATTGGTAAAAAATTGGCCGATCAAATCGTAAGCCATATGGATCGCCACCCCTATTACGTGCAGCAACTTTCGCATTTGGTTTGGGTTAGATCCCGACCAAAGGCCACAGAAGAAACGGTGGAAGCTTCACTGGAAGATCTGCTAAGTCAGAACTCGATGTTCTACGAACGTGAAGTTGAAATGATGAGTCGGACGCAGACCAACTTCTTAAAAGCGCTGTCGGATGGTCACCAACAATTCTCGGCAAAGCAGGTGTTGTATGACTATGATATCGGAACGTCATCTAACGTAGTTAAAATCAAATCGGCATTGATAGACAAGGAAATCATCGACATCCTTGAAGGACAGGTTTCGTTTTTGGATCCAGCTTTTGAGCTTTGGTTCCGAAAGCGGATGTTTTAATTTCGGGCAACGCTCTAAAGCATGTGCTACGACATTGAAACCCTTCATCATCGGTCGCTCAAATTCCTTAAGAGAAGCGGAGCTTCTGCCGAAGACGTCAATGCTGCAGTAGACGCATACAACAAGCGTTTCAATCCACTTTACCCAGAACCAAGAGTTGAGCACAATTATCATGTGAGTGGGTTTGATCATCCGTTGGTTCCAGTGGTTCATGTGGTGGATGGGAAAATTCAAATTGAGCCGATGTATTGGGGATTGATTCCGCATTGGAGCAAAGACCGAGGTCTGGCCCACAAACTCTGGAACAACACGATAAATGCGCGTTCCGAAACCATGTTTGACAAGCCGTCTTATCGAGGGCCGGCTCAATATCGAAGAGGAATTATTTCGGTGAACTCTTTCTTCGAACATCATCATCTGAACAAGCAAGCGTACCCGTTCAACATAAGACTAAAGGATGGTGAAACGCTAACTATAGCTGTAATCTGGGATGAGTGGAATGATGCGAATACTGGCGAGATCAAACAGACATTTTCCTTAGTGACCGTTGAAGGCAACGAGTTGCTTTCCACCATTCACAATAACCCAAAACTAGATGGCCCCAGAATGCCTCTCATTCTGAAAGATGAACAGATTGATGACTGGTTGGGGCTCTCAGGTTCTATTTTTGACAAGAAAGAGTTCATTACGGTCTGTCAGCCGCTAGAAGACGATTCGTTAGCTGCAATTCCGGTCAGGAAAATACGGGGTAAGGAGGCCATTGGCAACGCCCCAAAAGCGATAGAACGATTCGATTATCCTGAGCTGGCGTTGGTGCCAGAACTCGAGGGTATTCTTTAGATGACACCTAAATGGAATTCGACTTTTGTTCTAATGCATAATGACAACCCTTCCGTTCCAGACCATGGAGCCATTGGTCTGCAAAGCTATACCATATAGACCATCTGAAAGGTCATTAAGGTTGAATGATTGCTGGTTTAAAGGCTCTGTTCTTACTTCCCTTCCTTGACTGTCTGTAACGACTATGTTACACTTCGAAATCGGAATCTGACCTGTCAGTTTAAACTCTCCGCTAGAGGGGTTTGGATAAACAGAAATATCTAACTCTTGTTCTTCTGTTTTTATGCCTGATGGGGCTTGGTATTCACAAACAACAATATCGTAAACGCTTTCTGGTACTTGCCCAGATTCATTTTGGTCAACAATTACATTTCCTTCTGAGTCTCTTAGAACATAACCATGGAACTCATCAGATCCAAATCCTTGCTGGTAATAAACAAGGCTGATTGATTCCGTTGAATCTATTTCTATAGGCACCGTGAGCTGTTCTCCATAGAACCATGCTTGGATGCTTGTGAAGAAGTTTCCGTCTTTGAAAATATTAATGTAAGCACCATCAAAACCCGAACCATTAAATCCGTAAAGGGTTAACTCCAGCTCACCGCAGGTCGGCTGTTCCTCACAAGGTTCTAGTCCAAAGAGCCCCTCTCCAGAAGATTGGGCTATCACTTGACCTGATATGTCGGTCACAGAAATTGATTCTCCATTGCTGCTGCCATCTGGTAAATAAACTATGTCAACCACTGAGCCAAAATCCACAGGAAATGAAAATGAGGATAAAAACCCACCGTTAACGGTTTCCGCAGTTATTACATCACCATTCACAACGAGGTAGGCCTGACTGCCGTACCAACTCTCATTTGAACCTGAGAGCGTTGCTGTCCATGTACCGCAAGTACCTTTCAAGTCAGGAAAATCGAAAGGAATGACCTTATTAATTCCATGAACTACTCCGTTGAATGCTTCGAGGTCGGGCATGATAATTTCAGAATCCTCAACTATTAGTGTTACTGAGTCGGGCTGGCTTATTTGTATAAACTCTCCAATGTAGTTCTCAAGAGAAAGTCCTCCGAATAAGTCATCGCTGAGATAAACGCTTTCAACTATGTGAGCAGAAACTATCTCCTCTAGATATTCTGATGCAAGCAATTCATTGATAGTAAGTCCTACGCCTTGAGCAAATACAGTCATAGCTGAATCGGTTGGGGCAAACACCGTAAATGGGCCCGGTTCCCCTCCATTATTATTGATGATTGGTTGACCGATTAGATCATCATTCAAATACGAAAAGTTTATGGCCTGCTCGAAAATTGAAAATTCATTATTGATTTCGATAACACTTAGGACGGTTGCTTCTGGCACTCCTTCTGGAGCAAGAGCCGCATCAATAATATGTACGACCCCATTATCGGCTAAATAATTTGTAGCTATAATTTGTGCATCATCTACGAAGAATTGCCCACCAACTTCAGTAATTGCCAAGTCTTGGCCCATTATAGAGGGAAGTTGCATTCCATCTACTAAATCTTCAGCCATATATGACCCTTGCGCGATGTGATATTCAAGTATCGTTGTAAAATAAGGAAGGCCCAAAAAGTCAAATTGATTGAGGTTTAAATCCTCTCCAATAGCATCTACAGCATCATTATTAGGTAAGAATACGGTGTACTGATTTGGTTGATTGAGTGTATCTGAGCAGAAGGCAGAAATTGCATATGCTCCTTGAAAAACATCTAGGCTAAGAGGCTCACTGTACATCGATGTCAACAATTCTGGGATGGTGAAAATATCAACAGTAATTGAACCAGTCATACCCAGTTGGGCATCGAAACCAATACTACTATTGTAATTGTAAGTTCCTGGTTCGGAAAGCGTTACAACACCCATGCAGGTTCCTTCAAGAGTACCTTCCACTGCAGGTAAGGAAAACGCTTCAGGATTATTGAATGGTACCTCGGTTATGGCGTTCGTTATTCCGTCTATGTCATGCGTACCACCAACGTTAAAAAACGCAACGGACTCTCCAACCTCTATTACAATGTCGGTGTCTTGAAAGAAAAAGTCACCGACATAAACTGTGTCATCTGCTGCACACTGCGCGAATGCCGTGTTTACAGCCAAAATTTGTAGAAAAAGGAAGGAGATAAACGTGTGGAAGTGTACTGAATTCATGCTCTTATTTAAGTGTAGCTAACCTTATGGTTGGGCAAATGTTCTGACTAATCAGCAATAATTATTTCCTGAACGGAAGGTTATTTTGATGCTTGCCTAGGGAACTGGGTCCAAAACAAAATAAATGAATAACGCTTAAAATTTGCTTGATAAAGGTTCTGCGGTTTAAGACATGCCTATGGAACCGCACGACACCATGGCGTCAATTAAAAAAGTTAAGTCTTGTCAATTTTCAGTGATACCATATCATATACCACTTGGTTGAACAAATGGTCGGACCGAGCAGAAAAAGGATTTTGAGTTGCAAAAACCGAAGGTCATTTAATCGGTTGGCTTCCTACCTTTGAAAAAGTATAAAATACTTTGGAGTGCGTAGGTCAGTTTTCAATTACTGCGGTTGCTTTTTGCTTGACAAATACGAGGTTCAGCTACAGATGTGTCCATGAGCATGTTGAATGAAACCACTCGCTTCCTTTTTCAATTAGCCTCAAAACAAAACCCTTCAAATATTTAAAA
>JBLFWJ010000220.1:0-4675 GCA_047611425.1 Bacteroidia bacterium
ATAATCGTTTCTGACAGAAATGTTTTTCTTCTCGGATCAACTTCAACAACATCAGGCAATCGCATTTATTTGGTCAAAACAGACATTGATGGCAACGAAATCTGGAATCGAAAATTCGGTGGAGAATCAAATGCTTCGGGAAGTTCCATGCTCCTTGAAGAAAGTGGAAATCTCACCATTTGCGGCACCTCAAACAACAGATTAACTGTTTATCACACTAGTGATGACGGACAGATTATTTGGGAAGCCACAAACGACTCAATCAACAGCCAAGGTGCAGACGTTTTAAAAACTAACGATGGATACCTTGCATGTGATACCATCCAAGATGGATACAGAAATTTGATCGTTTCTAAGTTCAATTTTAATGGAACCCATCAATGGACAAAGACGTACGGTGGCCCTATGAATGAAGGTGGTTCTGGGATTAGACCCTTAATAAACGGCCACTTTTTGGCCTACGGTTATACGGAGAGCTTTGGTGCTGGTAATCGTGATCATTGGTTGCTGGAAATAAACTCGCAAGGTGACTCAATCAATTCTTTAACAATTGGTGGATCAGATTACGAAGAAGCCCAAGAAATCATTGATACACCTGACAATGGATTTCTAATCTGCGGACATTCTGCCTCTGTAGAACCAAACCACAGCGTGCATATAATCAAAGTGAATCAGTCGCTCGGCATTGAATGGGAAAAGCATTTAGGATATCCTGATTCTCACGAAGTGGAGAAGGAATTACGATTGATGAACTTGGAAATATCTATGCAATTGGAAGATCCAGCAGTTCTTCAACCAACGGAGAAGATGCCTTTCTTTCCAAGCTTTCTAACGATGGAACGTTCGTATCTGACACATTGATAGGTGGGCTTTTTACAGACCGAGGAAACGCAATCGCGGTTAACGAATCACACGTTTTCATATTAGGCAGCACCAATTCGATGGGAGCTGGAGACAATGATGTTTACTTGGTAAAAATGCCGAGGTAGAGAACGCTCATTCCTCAAACTTGAACGGATTTCGCTCGTTGTATCGAGTAAGAAATCGAAACTTCTTTTGTTTCTGTTCTTTGGGTTTCAATCCAAGAAACTCTCGGTACAACTGACCGTCACGCTGCAACACGTTCAAGAAAGCATCATCGGTAAAACGCTCTGCCTTGCCACTAGCCAAATCAATCATATTCTCCACAATTTCTTTCGAAACCACAGGTGTGGACATCCCCATTCTGTCAAATGGATCGGGCACGAAATTGACAACTTCGATGATGGAGGTGAAATGGCAAATGCTGCCAACTACTTGAACTCGAGCAAACTGGTCATCAAAATTCAGATATGGAATTCCGTTTTTACAATACCCCCAAAGATCATGGTTCGCAATTTTCGCCTCCATTTCCTCTCGATTGTAATATCGAATTGAATCCAAGCCAACCACATTATCCAAGTAGTTATTTTCTCGAATATCTAACTGGTTAATAAGGTAAGTTGGAGGAACTGGATCGTTGTATTGAAGATCTTCAACAGACAGATAAAGTCCATCATTCAGTTCCTGTCCTTGCGAACCAAAAACCATTAATAAACAGAAGGCAAACAGCAGATGTTTCTTCATTGTACAAGTTTACATTACGATACCTTTGTTCTGATGCAAAATCTAACGAATCAAGCCCCAAATTCGTTCACCATTTTCACTATTCCTTTTCCCTTTTGGTTCGTTATAATTTTAAATCATAATTTCGACTATGCTTGAAAATTCTGCCTCCCAGAAGGAAAAATCATCGGCAAAAATCGGGCAAAAGAATTTAGGGCTTGACTCGCTGGGCAAATACCTCAGCATGGTGAAATTTTCACACACCATATTTGCCATGCCGTTTGCATTTATCGGCTTTTTCCTTGCCATTCAAATCAATTCAATCTCTCTTGACTGGACGTTACTTGCAAAGGTAATCCTGTGCATGATTTTCGCTCGGAATGCCGCTATGGGGTTCAATCGATGGGCGGATCGAAGTATTGATTTAGAGAATCCTCGTACCGCAATTCGCGAGATTCCTTCTGGGATGATCAAAGCCAATTCGGCACTTTGGTTCGTGATTATTAATGCCGGCCTTTTCATCGCAACAACCTATTTCATAAACACACTTTGCTTCTACCTCAGCCCCGTTGCATTGCTCGTTGTGCTCGGTTACAGTTTGACGAAAAGGTTTACCGCTTTATGTCATTTAATCCTCGGGCTTGGACTTGCCCTCGCTCCAATTGGGGCGTACTTGGCGGTAACAGGTCGGTTTGATATTCTCCCCTTGTTCTTCTCGTTTGCGGTTCTTTTCTGGGTATCCGGTTTTGACGTGATTTATGCTTTGCAAGACGAAGAGTTTGATCGGGAGCATAAACTTTCTTCCATTCCTGTTTGGTTGGGAAAGACGAATGCGCTAAGACTTTCGACATCTCTACACCTTATTTGTGGATCTTTGATAATAGCCGCTGGATTTGTTGGCCACTTCGGAATGTGGTATTGGATCGGAGCATCCATATTCAACATATTACTTGTTTATCAGCACATGCTGGTAAAACCAAACGATTTAAGCCGAGTGAATCTGGCATTTTTCACCACAAATGGAATTGCCAGCGTCACATTCGCCATTTTTGTAATCGCTGATCTTCTTTTGCAATGATTCTAAAAGTTGCCCTTCCACATCAGCCTCTTCCCGAGGCCTATTTCAACCTTCGGTATGAAGTATTAAGAAAACCGCTTGGATCCTTTGAAGGTTCAGAAAGGTTAAAAGATGACCCGAATTCCATTCACGCTTGGCTGGAGGATGAGGGTCGGATTATTTCAGTTGGTCGTGTCCATAAACTGGACGACTCCGATGATGGGTCAGCGCTTGACGACAAGGCCCAGAGTACCTGTCCGGCCTTTGAACCGCTAACCAAAACCTACACTCAACACATGTTGGATGATCGAGGAAGAATGATTGCACATCACATTCGTCCGGCTTGTCAATTCAGACAAATGGGAACTGATCCCGAATACCGAGGAAAAGGCTATGCAGCCAAAATCCTAATGGCGCTTGAATTAGCAGCTATGGATCATTGGAATGTAGAAAGCGGCTGGCTTCAGGCCAGAGTACCGGCCATTCCTTTTTACGCCAAAAATGGTTGGAGTGGATTTGGAAAACCTTACGATGTTCCAAACGTTGGCCCGCATCGAAGCATGTGGAAGATGTTCGAGTAAGACCGAATCAAGCCATCTGTTGACGGTTCACAATTCCTCCATGTATCTTTCGGAATTCAATTCATCAACATGAAAAACCTTTTTACGCTCGTTCTCTTTTTAGCAACCACCGTTGCTTTCGCACAGCACAAACCAACGGTACACCACTTTACGTTTGAGAAGAAGGCAGAAGTCGACTTTAAAAATGTAGAAGAAGATTGGGCAGTTCACATCCAACATTTAGAAGCGCCAGGCCCCGGAACCAGCGGAATGAAAGCTGAGCTTCGAGCCAAAAAAGCTCGAATTGCTGAGCGTTTTCCAGCAACCGGAAGTTCGAGAGGCTTTGCCAAAGGAGGCGTTCCTGTGCCTACAGTGGGTGTTGGATTTGATCCTGGGCCTGCCCAGGGTACCCCAAATGACAACGATGTGGCATTTGCACACGATAAGGTGGTTTCGGTTGTAAATACTCGAATCCGGATCTCCGATACCAACGGTGATCTTCTGTCAAGTCTGACCCTTGCTGGATTCGCCCAACCTTTGGCTTTGCCAAGCGGAAAGTTTGACCCTAAGATCGCTTACGACCCAATTGCCGACCGGTTTGTATTCCTTTTTATGAATGGCAGCACTTGGGAAACCAGCCACATTGTAATCGGGTTTTCGCAGACAAACGACCCCGAAGGCGATTGGAATCTATATGCATTGGACGGTAACTCATTGGACAATGAAACATGGAGCGATTACCCTGTAATTGGCATTTCAAACGAAGAGCTATTCATTGGAATTAACACGTTTGAAAACGGTTCAACCAACAACTCAGGTTTCGTTGAAACATGTCTTTGGCAGATTGGGCTATCCGAAGGATATGCAGGAACAGATCTTAACACCGCTTACTACTCCGACATACTAGAAGGCACAAAAGAAATCTTCAACATCTGCCCAATTCAGGGTGGATTAGGAACATACGGACCTGAGCAATATCTTTTGGCTTCCCGATCTTTTGATGAGCAGAATGACACGATTTTCTTGCTTCAAATTACCGGAAACCTTGCTGACCCGAACTTGGAACTTGAGGTTACTGCCGTGACAACACCTGAGGAATATTTCATTCCTGTAACCGCCCCTCAACCTGGTGGACATCAATTCGACACCAACGACAATCGGGTTTTGGGCGGGTTCTATCAGAACGAAACAATTCAATGGGTTCAGGCTACTACCGACACTGTGACTGGTACAGCGGCAATTCTCCATGGAACAATAACTGATGTCGCAACCAACCCGACCGTTTCAAGCCAAATTTTAAGTGATCCAATTTTGCACTATGGCTACCCAAATATCTCATGCACCGGAGCAGTAGAAATTGACGAACAGGCGATTATCACATTCAACTTTACCGGAGACAGTATTAATCCTGGGATGTCAGCAATCTATTACACCACTGCTGGTGATTATTCTGAAATGATAACGTTGAAAGAAG
>JBLFWJ010000221.1:0-4642 GCA_047611425.1 Bacteroidia bacterium
CACTCACGATTGTCACGTTTCTGGCTGCAAGATCCGCAACCAACTTCTCTGTAAAACTCTTTCCGTGTTCCGTGGCTTTTCTGCATCCTACGACACTCAGAACTTTCTCTTGGTTTAAGTTCATTTCTCCCTTTGTGTAGAGCATCACTGGTCCGTCATCACAATGAAATAGTCGCTTAGGGTATTTCGAATCCAAATAAAAGAGCGGTTCGATTCCGCGCTTTTCCATTTGCTTTATCTCCTCCTCTGCCCTGCCCAACACGTTTTGACCAACAATTGCATCAGCTACTTTCTTACCAATACTTGGGATCTTTTGCAACGCTCCACTTTTCTCCTTGAAGACAGCCTCAACTCCACCGCAATAGGCAATCAGTTTTTTGGCTGTAGCGTCTCCTACCGTGGGAATCAGCGTAATTCCAATACGATATAGTGTCTCTTGCTTATTCAAACCTGACTTGCGATAATTGTATATTCGCGGCCATCAAATTTAAGCGTCTCGAACACCTTATTTCCAACCCATGAGAAAAGCTCTACTCTCAATCACTTTTATTTTTTTCGTATTCATTTCATTCGCACAGGATACCGGAACATTATCAGGTGTGATTAAGGATGCGGATGGCGGCCTGACAATTATTGGTGCCAGCGTTGTTCTGGAATCGGATAAAGGCCGTGGTGCGGCTACTGATTTTGATGGAAAGTTTCAATTGATACTTCCTGTCGGATCGCATAATGTGTTGATCACATCTATCGGGTATGCCCCACAGACCAAAATAGTTGAGATAAAGGCCGGAGAAACAACCGCGCTTAATCTCGAGATGAAAATCGAATCGAAGCAGCTTGGAACTGTTGTGGTTTCTGCAGGTAAGTTCGAACAGAGAATGGAAGATTTGACTATGAGTGTTTCGGTTATCAAACCACAAATTCTTGAAAACCGTGCTTCAACCAGTGCCGAGGATGCCATTGAGCAAACGCCAGGTTTAACAATTTTAGATTCAGAACCACAGATGAGAGGTGGTAGCGGATACAGTTTTGGCGCTGGATCAAGAGTTATGCTTCTGGTAGATGATTTGCCAATTCTTTCTGGTGATGCTGGTAGACCTAGCTGGGGGTTCCTTCCTATTGAGAACTTGGAGCAAATTGAAGTAATCAAGGGTGCGTCTTCTGTTTTGTACGGTTCTGCAGCATTGAATGGAATCATCAACATTAGAACTGCTTACCCGAAGGACAAGCCTCAGACTAAGATCAACTTGTTTACAGGGTTTTATAGTGCTCCTGGCCAAGAAAATGCGCAATGGAGAGGAACCGAAGAGCTTCCAATTTTCAGCGGTATAAACTTCTTTCACTCTAGAAAAATTGGAACTTGGGATTTGGTTTTTGGCGGTAATGCCTTTATCGATAACGGTTTTATTGGATACGAGCGAATCGATCCCGTACAAGGAGATACAATTATTAATGGCGACCCTGTTATAAGAAGCATCACACGGGACTCGCTAGGGAATATTACAGATATTCAAGAAAGAGATCCTAGAAAAGAATTCCAAAATAGAGTGCGAGTGAATATGAACCTGCGAAAGAGATCGAAGAAAAACTCTGGACTTTCCTATGGCGTGAACGTGAACGCGATGTACTCTCGCAGCACAAGCACGCTTCTGTGGTTAAATTCTCAGGAGGGGCTTTACCGACCCTTTCGAGGAAGCATTACAAGAACTATTCAAACTTCATACAACGTTGATCCATTCATCAATTATTCGGGCATTAAGGGTGCTCGACATGCCCTACGAGGACGAATGTTCCACCAGAATAATGACAACGATAATAACCAAGCAAACAAAGCCACCGTTTATTTTGGTGAATATCAGTTTGCTCAGCGGTTTCAGAACATTAAAGACTTCATTGTAACGGCAGGAGCAAGTGGCCAGTTTTCCGATAGTGAGGCTGAGCTTTACGCTGGCAATGAAAACGGTGACGGGAAAAACACCTCCACTAATGCTGCAGTCTACCTTCAAATTGACAAGAAATTCTGGAACCGTGTCAACCTAAATGGAGGTATCCGCGCAGAGTATTTCTCAGTAAATAAGAATGACACCATCATTCGTCCGGTATTTAGAATTGGTGCCAATACAGAACTTTGGAAGGAAGGGTATTTGAGAGCATCATTTGGCGAAGGTTTCCGCTACCCAACAATAGCCGAGCGATATATAAATACTGAAGTTGGCGGTCTTCCAATTGTACCTAATCCAGGTATTCAGCCAGAAAGAAGCTGGGCTACCGAGGTTGGCTTGAGACAGGGTATCAAGATCGGCAAGTTTATGGGCTATCTTGATATTGCTGGATTCTGGCAAGAATATGACAACTATGTTGAATTCAATTTCGGCAAGTTCAAGGACGTACCAACTGGAGTTTTGGGTGTGAATGCGTTTAAATCCGTGAATACCGGTCCTGCCCTAGTTCGAGGAGTTGATGCCTCTTTAATTGGAAATGGGCAATTCACAGAGTGGTTCGGTATGAACGTAATCTTAGGTTATACATACTCCAGACCAGAGGCGAAAGATCCAAATTTCGTTTATCACCACGACAATCAGGGAAATCCATTGACACAGGTGAGTACAGCGTCAGCCTTATGGGACCTTCCAAACAACCCTGTATCATCTGCCGATACTGCAGCTTACTTGGCTAATCCAGTATTAAAATATCGTGTCGAACATTTGGTAAATACAGACCTCGAATTGGTTTTTAAGGTGAAGAAAAAATACAACTTGAGTGTTGGAGCAACCTACAGATATTACAGCGCAATGAGAAGTGTGGATGCCGTATTCTACGATCTTGACGGCCTACTGAAATGGGGTGCAGTTGACTTTCGAAACGCAAGAACAGGTGGAGAACACGTGTTTGATTTAAGAGCAAGTGTTGATCTTACACAAAACTTTAAAGTTGCGATAGCAATGAATAATGTGGCCAATCGTGTTTATGCACTTCGGCCATTAAAGGTTAATTCACCGAGAACAACAACTATTCAACTAACGGTTAAATTCTGATATTTCGCAGAAACTTGGTACGTAAATTTTCTACGTTTACGGCCATTATCAAGTAAAATCATGGCTAAAACTAATCTTAGAGAAAATAGGGAGCACAGCTTCTTTAATGACGTGTTGAAGTACTTCGACAAAGCGTCAAAATTCATTGATCAACCAGAGGGAATACTTGAGCAGATTAAGTATTGTAACTCGGTTTACCGGATGCGTTTCCCAGTTAAAATAGATGGGAAACTTACTACCGTAGAGGCTTATCGGGTTGAGCATAGTCACCACAAATTGCCAACTAAAGGTGGTATTCGTTTCAGCCAGCACGTTAATCAGGATGAGGTGATGGCTTTGGCTGCCCTTATGACGTATAAATGTGCGATTGTTGACGTGCCATTTGGCGGTGCAAAAGGCGGCATCGTCATCGGACCAAGATCTGCTACGAAAGACACGCTTGAGAAAATTACCCGTAGGTATACTTCCGAATTAATAAAGAAGAACTTTATCGGACCGGCCATTGATGTTCCAGCACCAGACTACGGTAGCGGAGCACAAGAAATGGCTTGGATTGCTGATACATACAGCACATTCAACCCAACCGAATTAAATGCCATCGCTTGCGTTACTGGTAAGCCGCTTAACCATGGCGGTATTGCAGGACGTGCAGAAGCGACTGGTCTTGGTGTATTCTTCGGAATAAGACATGCTATGACTTTTGAGGAAGACATGGCGAAGATTGGTCTTACCACGGGCGTTGAAGGAAAAACAATAGCCATTCAAGGCTTGGGTAATGTTGGTTATTGGGCTGCGAAGTTCTTCCACGATGCAGGTGCAAAAATTGTGGCCATTGCCGAATTTGATGGCTCGATTTACAATGCTGATGGACTTGATCCAGACGCGGTGCTAGAGTACAAGAAGACGAATGACGGCATCAGCAATTATCCTGGTGCAACGATGTTGGAAAACAACTTAGCGGCATTGGAAGTTGAATGTGATATTCTGATTCCGGCCGCATTGGAAAACCAGATTCATATTGACAATGCCCCAAATATTAAGGCAAAGTTGATTGGTGAAGCAGCAAACGGACCAGTTACTCCAGAAGCAGAAGAGGTTCTTCTCGCCAAGAACGTTTTGATCATTCCAGACATTTACTTGAATGCTGGTGGTGTTACTGTTTCATACTTCGAGTGGTTGAAGAATCTTTCTCACGTTCGTTTTGGTAGAATGGAAAAACGCTACCGAAGAAAAATGAACGAGAACATTCTTAAAACCATTGAACAGGCAAGTGGTAGCAAAGTTACTGAGGCTCAAATGGCAATGATTCAGCGTGGTGCTGATGAGCGTGACCTTGTTTATTCCGGATTGGAAGAAACGATGATCAATGCTTACGAAGAGGTTCGTGATGTTTGGGCGAATACTGAAGGGTTGAAAGATCTAAGAACTGCAGCATTCGTTGTAGCCATCAGAAAAGTGGCGGTGAGTTACGAGAACTTGGGCATCTTCCCTTAATTCGAAATTAAATTTGAGTCGTCCTAAAATAAGTTGACAGGTTTTACTGTTAATTGTTTTCAGAACCCTGCCCCTCAAAAGGCAGGGTTTTTTGATGAATAAAGTTAGGTGTT
>JBLFWJ010000222.1:0-4555 GCA_047611425.1 Bacteroidia bacterium
GCGGCTATTCAAAACGATATTGCTCAAGAAGCTGCTATTCAAGAGGTCGTTTACGAAAATGACTCGTTAAAGGAGTCGGCCATGTCCAGCATGTTTGGTGCATTTGGGCCATCAGCTACTGGCGAAGAGGGTTTGGTTTACATCGAGAATGATGTTTTGCGAATTGGAGTAAGCCGAAAAGGCGGACACCCTGCTCAGGTTGAGTTGAAAAACTACCAACGTTCAGATTCATCTAAACTGATTCTTTTCAATCCGGATGAGATAGACTTTGATCTCTCATTCTTCACGGCTTCCAACAATTCAATTCACACAACAGATCTATTTTTCGAGCCGAGCGCATCTTCATTCAACGTAACTGGAACGGACAGCAGTTCATTCACCATGCGAGCCAACACAAGCAATGGTGGGTATTTGGAGTTTGAATACGTTCTAAAAGGAGGTAGCCACAACATTGGCTTTAATCTAAATTTGGTAAATCTTGATGAGGTAATTAACCGACAGGCAAGCACCTTAGACTTGAATTGGGAGCTTGATGTTCCGCTTCAAGAAAAGAGCATTGATGCTGAGCGAATGGCAACAACCATTTACTACGCATTTGGCCCAGACGATGTTGATTACATGTCTGAGACTAGTGATGACGAAGAGGTACTTCCGGCTCGGGTAGATTGGTTGGCTTTTAAGCAAACATTCTTCAGCTCAATCCTTTATTCGAAAGAGGCACTTGATGGCCCAATCGATTTAAAGACGGTTACACCAGATGAGGAATCAGGAAACGATACACTGGTTCGAACACTATACGCCAGTCTTGGACTGCCGTTAAGCCACACCCGTACCGAGCAATTGGCTATGGAGTTTTACTTCGGGCCTAATCACCATACTTCATTAGAAGCCTACGAAAGAGGCTACGAAGATGTGATTCCGCTGGGTTGGGGAATCTTTGGGTGGGTAAATGAGTACGCCATTATTCCAGTCTTCAACATACTTGCAGATACAGGCCTTGGCTACGGAATTATCATTCTGATTCTTACCCTGCTGATTAAAATGGTGCTGTTTCCATTGACGTACAAGGCGTACTTGAGTACTGCTAAAATGCGGGTACTAAAGCCTGAAATTGATGAAATAAACAAGAAGTTTGAGAAGAAGGAAGATCCGATGGCTAAGCAGCAGGCCACTATGGCGCTGTACAGCAAAGCCGGGGTAAATCCATTGGGCGGATGTCTGCCAATGGTACTTCAGATGCCGATTCTGATTGCAATGTTCCGGTTCTTTCCATCTTCGATTGAACTGCGTCAGCAAGCCTTCCTTTGGGCAGATGACCTGAGTAGCTACGATAGCATTTACGATCTACCGTTTGACATTCCATTTTATGGGGATCACGTGAGTTTGTTCACGCTTTTGATGACCGTATCGACCATTATCTACACCAGAATGAACAGTCAGATGACTGCTGGTGGTGCCCAAATGGAGCAGATGAAATGGATGATGTACCTCATGCCAATCATCTTCCTAGGTGTATTCAACAATTATGCGGCAGGATTGAGTTATTACTACTTCTTGGCAAACGTTACTACGTTCGGACAGCAATTGGCAATTCGGCAATTTGTGGATGACGACAAGATTCACAAGAAGATGCAGGAGACCAAAAAGAAGCCGAAGAAGAAATCGACCTTCCAAAAAAGGTTGGAAGACATGGCCAAGCAACAGCAGGCCAAACAAAAAGGTAAATGATCATGAGAAATTTATTTTCAATTGCACTCTGTGGGTTTCTTGGCTTAATGATGATGGCCGCCAGCTGCAATACATCAAAAATTGCCACTACATCAACATCAGAAACTACTCAAGTTTCGGAAACAACAGAAACAAATGATGTTTCGGAAACTCAGGCAACGGAATCCACTTCTACTGCAGTAAACGAAGGCAATGAGCAGGAATTAGACAAAGGCATGTCTGTTTCTCCAGCGCAAGAATTGGCATCCATCAAACGAACGCCATGCTATGGCAGGTGTCCAATGTATAGAATGACTGTTTTGGATAATGGGCAAGTAGTGTACGAAGGCAAGCGTTTTGTTGAAAAGATTGGAACGTATTCTGGACTTGTTTCTGGCGAGGATGTGGAAACTATCCTAGAGATGGCTAAGGAGACCAACTACTTTGATCTTGAAGATGAGTATGATGTGCCTGTAGCGGATTTTCCAACCTGTGTTACTTCAGTAACGAAGGATGGTAAAACCAAGCGCGTAATGAACAAGCAAGGGGCCCCAGCTTCTTTAAAGAAATTCGAATTATATCTTGATTCCCTGTTAGAAGGGTTGGAGCTTACAAAGCTTTCGGACGAAGTGAATTATTGAGCTGGGATTATTCGTCAGCAACAAGTATCACATCCAAGTCTTTGGATGCAACGCCATCCTCTTTTGCTTCAAGTTCAACCTCTTTAGAGTACTCGTTGTAGCCTTTGGCATTAATTACAAGTTGGTACGATTTACCTCCTTCTACAGCCAATAGATAGTTTCCTTCGGCATCGGTTTCTACTGTTTTAACAAGAGCACCGCCATTCGTTTCAAGCAACGTTACTGATGTACCAACAGCTTCGTCTTTGTTGTTTGTGATTCTTCCTTTCAACAAGGCCAGACCTTTGCTTGCCTCAGAAAGAGTCCCTTCACCAACAACATTATAGTTGGCAAGATCCACTCGGAAAATGTCAAACTTATCCGAGGTATCACTCTTAGCACAGTAGTATGCCGAACTTCCATCGGTAGTCACCACAAAGTCGAATTCATCACCACGTGTGTTGATTGGATAACCTAGATTTTCTGGTGACCCCCAGTTTCCTTTTGAATCTTTTACTGAGCGGAAAATGTCATACCCGCCCATTGTGCTGTGGCCCTTTGAAGCAAAGAATAATGTCTTCCCATCAGGATGGATAAACACGCCTTTTTCATCCTCAATTGAGTTGATATTTGGGCCCAGGTTTTTTGGCTTTAACCACTCCGTTCTTGTCTTTGCTTTGGCCGTATAGATGTCTCCATTTCCAAATGCCTTATCGGGTCTTTCAGAAGAGAAATAGAGCATATTTCCATCTGCATTGATGGAACCGTAACTATCCCAATAGCTACTATTCACTGGCTTACTCAAATCCTTTGGAGTAGACCACATAGATTCAGAAAGAAGTTGGTGTTGCTCTGGCAATCCATCACTTACGGCATCTCTTGCTTCTTGGCTTGGACGGCTTTTGGCCATGTAGATATCGCCTGCATTTGTATTTCTATAGATGAACAATTTCCTTCCATCAGGAGCAATGCTTAAACATGCATCGTGCTCAGGCCCATTTACCTTTCCAGGTATAGGCTTGGCTGGAGACCAATCATTTGCTTTTTCGTCCCAATACGTGATGTACACATCCTCGTAAAAATCTCCATCAAATTGATCAGTGCCACCACCTTTTGTATCTGATCTACGCGATGTAAAAACCATGATTTTTCCATCTGCGGTAATCGAAGGGTGATACTCATGATTGGACGTGTTGATATTGTCGCTTGCGCTCTCAATAGTCACATTCACAGGATTCTTCATGTAATCAATCGTGTTCGCACACTTGTCCCGTAGACTTTGACCATCGGCTTTATCGGCCTTTTTAAGCTTAGGCTGGGCCAAATATTGATCCAACCATTTTATCGCTTCGGCCTCATCCTTTTTCTGTCGGTAAGCCATGCCTAAGTAATAGCCCAAAAGCAAATCCACCGAAGGATTAATCTTCATCGCATCCTTGAAATAATTAACCGCTTTGTCCGATTCTTCAAGGGATAAATAGCACTCACCCATTCTGAAGTTAAGGAGGTCATGTTCCTTGTGCACCTGATAAAGATCTCGGTAAACCCTCAAGGCTCCGTGAAAATCACCCTCCTTGAATTTATTTCGAGCCAAAGCCATCTTTATTGGATCTGGATCTTTGCCCAAATCAGCGATAACGTTTGGCGGTAACAGGAATAAAAATGCGAGAGATAAAAGAGGTAAAAGCTTCTTCATGTATTTTTTAATCGGAATTGTGCTAGACTGACCAATGTACGTAAAACGGCACCAGAGGTTCGTCATATTTCTTACAGGATTTCCACAGCATTCATCATGCCTAGAAATTTATCCATCCCTTGTCGCAGCGGGGCATTCAGGTCATACTTAATCAACTCATCAACATAGCGCTGAAAGGGATCTGGGTCCAATGAACTAGGAAGCATTTCGGAGATTGCTGTCGATCGATTCTTCAACCCATTATCCAAAGCTTCATTGAATGCGGAAACGAATTGTTCAGGTAGTTCGCGATTGCTTACCCATGTTGCAAAGACGAAAGGCAGACCGGTCATTTGTTTCCAAGCCTGAGAAAGGTCCCATCGTTTCAAATCCGTTTCGTTCAACTTGAAAGCCCGATCCCCGATCACAACACCAGCGGTTTTTCCCTTGATTTCCGATTCAAAACCGGGGTCAGAATCCACCCATTCTGGTTGAATGTTCCAATGCGATTTAGCAAGAATTCGAGCCAGCCGAACGGAAGTTCTTGACTCTG
>JBLFWJ010000223.1:0-4547 GCA_047611425.1 Bacteroidia bacterium
GGAGTATGCGCGTGTATGCGATGGAGTTAGTGCGGAAACGCTGCGCCGGGATTTGGCGGAGCTGGTGAATCGGGGGGCGTTGTTGAAAATCGGGAGTAAGAAGGGGACGCACTACATTTTGAAGTAACCTGAGCTTAAATATGATCCTCATAGAATATTCGGCCGGATGAAGATTTTCCTAGACTGATAACCTGTTATCCACTTGAGGATTAAACCATATGAACTCTCAACTAAATTTACTTGATGTAGTTGCCCTGACTGTAGATGTGCCAGAAGAACACTTGCTCCAAGGTGAAATTGGAACCATAGTTGAATGCTACCCGAATGACGGGTACGAAGTTGAATTTGTGGCTCAAGATGGGTATACGTATGCACTTGTGACTCTGCGAGGCGGTCAGTTGATGACTTTAAAGCAGAAGAAAGTGCATTCTGATCGGTCTGCGATCCCGGCCGCTATTTAGTCATTGAGCATGGAAGTTGGGAAGCCACGGAATGATATCTTAAATACAATGTTGTGAATAAAGAAAGAGGGCAAAGCAGGACAAACGAAAGTGTTATGTAAACTGACCAAGCTGTAAATCATCATCATTTCGTTTCTTGAGTAATTTAAATTTAATGTTAGAATGCCCTTATTGAGTTCAAAGAAAAAGGGATAAGAACATGGCAACGTCTAATCAAATAAAAGCATTAATTCGATCCCACTACACTAGTGATCGCGAAAGTTTTACCACTTTTGCACTTCAGCTGGCGGCTCATGAAGCAAAGAAAGGACATTACGATCTTGCACACACAATTCGCGATCTAGTAGATGAGTCGAAATCTAAGCCTTCTAATCAGGTTCAATTCGCACCAGAGCTTGAGAGCCTTATTATTCCAACAATGCCCAACATCCGGCTGTCTGAACTAATTGTTTCAGAGGAATTGCTCAACCGCATTAATCGAATATTGCGTGAATACTTACAGCGTGAGAAGCTAAAAAAACATGGCTTAACAAACCGGCGGAAAATACTTCTCGCTGGCCCCCCAGGAACAGGTAAGACATTGACTGCATCAGTTATTGCAACTGAGTTACGTATGCCCCTTAATACAATATTAATGGACAAAATGGTTACCAAATTTATGGGAGGAACAAGTGCAAAATTACGCCAAATTTTTGATGTAATACGCAAACGTCGTGGCGTATATCTTTTTGACGAATTTGACGCCATTGGTGCAGAAAGAGGACGTGAAAATGAAGTGGGAGAAATGCGTAGAATTCTAAACTCCTTTCTACAATTTATTGAGCAAGATAGTTCAGATAGTTTAATCGTGGCCGCAACAAACAACCCTCAAATCTTAGATCATGCATTATTTCGTCGATTTGATGATGTTTTGTACTATGACCTACCAAATGAGTCTGAGATTATCAAACTTATAGAAAACAGATTAGGGCAGTTTCGGAGAAAAGGCTTGTCATTAAAATCTGTACTTCAAGAGTCAGCCACATTAAGCCATTCAGAAATCACTCAAGCTTGTGATAATGCGATAAAAGAAGCAATTCTATCGGACCAAAGTAAAGTTACAGCAAAGCTACTTTCTAGCATGGTTCGTGAGCGACGTTTAGCTTATCAAAGTAAAGTAGCCTAGACGTGGAAATTATTCAAAACGTTTCTATTTTCTAGATCAGGTGTCTACATGAATGATGCCAAACATATTTCATTGATAATATTTTTATGAACAAGAGCCAAAAATTCAGCCACATTTTTCTTAACCATTCATATCAGACATCAGAATTCGCCAGCCCTCCCGGCGGCGGCGAGTTCCGTTTACCGCAGAGAGATCGATTACAGCACCAAAACAAACTAAGAAAAGAATTGGAGCAGGCTTGGACTCAAGTAAATAAAAACCTACGAAACAGGTCCGCCGTTTCACTTCCTGTAAAAGACGGGGCCTATTTAGAATTTGAAAGTTCTTTGGGTTTTGGTTTAGTTACGAAACAATTGGAAGATAAACGGGTGGGGATAAGGCTACTTAATATTCGCACAGTACGAGAGAACGGAGAGTCGAAGAGCATAGCAACTGTTTATGTGCCAAATCGAAGTAAAGGACACTTTCTAAAAAAAATCCGACAATATGCCGAGGAAGAAAATAGCAAATCTAAGAATCCGCGACATTCAAAGCTTATAAATAGCATTGAAAGTATTCAATTGGCTCTCTTAGAGTCCTTTTGGCAAGATGATCCTTCTTTGATTCCAACTCCATCTGAAAAAAGATGGCTGGAAGTATGGCTGAGGGGGAATACAGATGAAACAGTGGCTGAATTTTTAAAAGTCGCAGAAGCTCTCCAGATGGATGTGCAAGATGAGGTCTTGTATTTTCCAGAAAGGATTGTTCTGTTGATCAATGCGCATAAAGGTCAGTTGATTGATTTAATTGAGTTCAGTGAGCATATTGCAGAGTTTAGAAGGGCAAAAGAAACTGCAAGGTTTTTTCTTGAATTGCCAAACAAAGATCAATCTGACTGGGTGGAAAGTCTTGTTGAAAGACTTTCAGTCATGAGTAATCCCCGTGTGGCTGTTACTATTTTAGACACGGGCGTGAATAATGGACACCCGCTGTTAGAACCGCTTCTGGATGATAATGACCTTCATTCGGTAAACCCTGCGTGGGGCAAATCTGATCATCACGGTCATGGTACATGGATGAGTGGAATAATTGCATTTGGTGATTTGCAAAAAGCTCTTGAAAGTCACGATGTTATCGAAGTTCGACATTGTTTGGAGTCAGCAAAAATTCTTCCGCCAAATGATTTTGAACCAAATAAGCCTAGACTATATGGACATATTACAGAACAAGGGATAAGAAGAGTTGAGGTTCAGGCACCAGATCGAATTCATATTGTATGCATGCCCATCTGCTCAGTAGATGGGCGAGACAAAGGCAGGCCTTCTTCATGGTCGGCATACATTGATCAATTATCTTTTGGAGTTAATGCTGATGATCAAAAAAGATTATTTATTATTCCAGCAGGCAATGTAGATGATCCAGAAGAATGGAAATCTTATCCAGCTAGCAATTTGGAAAGTTCCATACAGGATCCTGGTCAGTCATGGAATGCGATTACAGTGGGAGCTTTTACCGAAAAAGCTACGATAACTGATGTTAGGTTGAATGGTTATGTGCCAACCGCAAAATCAGGAAGTCTTTCTCCGTTTAGCTCAACATCATTAATTTGGGAACAAAAAAGGTGGCCAAACAAACCTGATATTGTCCTAGAGGGCGGAAATACAGCAAAAGATTTAAGTGGTTTTGTTGGTGACAACGATGATCTCTCATTGATTACAACTGGTCACGCACCTCAGTCGAGCCAATTGAATTTGTTTAATATGACTAGTGCGGCGACCGCTCAAGCAGCGTGGATGGCCGCAAAGATTCAAAGCACGTATCTTAGTGCTTGGCCTGAAACCGTGCGCGGGTTGCTAGTTCATTCGGCTGAATGGACCCAAACAATGAAGGATGATTTTTTAGATTCTGATCTAAAAACAGATTACGCTAAATTGCTACGCATTTGCGGTTATGGCGTCCCTAATCTTGATCGAGCTTTGGCCTGCTTCAATAATAGTTTGACCCTAATTGCGCAAGAAGAAATTCAACCATATAAAAAACCTAAAGGGGGGGCGACAATGACCAAGGATATGCATTTGCATGAACTTCCTTGGCCAAAGCAAGTTTTGCTGGATTTGGGTGAAGTTGAGGTAGCGTTGAGAATTACCCTTTCGTATTTTGTTGAGCCAAGTCCTGGCGAGGTTGGATGGAAGGATAAATATCGTTATCCTTCGTATGCTTTAAGATTCGATTTAAACAATGTCAATGAAAGTCAAGAGCAGTTTTTAAAGCGAATAAATGTAAAAGCGAGGAACGAAAAGGAAAAACCTGATTCAAAAAGCGGCAGTGAAAGATGGACCATTGGATCAAATGGAAGAGATTTAGGCTCTATTCATTCAGATATATGGACTGGAACAGCTGCGGACTTGGCAACGTGCAATCTTATCGGAGTTCATCCTATTATTGGTTGGTGGAGAGAGCGACCTTGGCTAGGTAAATGGGGAAATAAGGCAAGATACTCACTGATTGTTTCAATTGATGCCCCAAATGTTGAAGTTGACATATATACACCAGTTTTAAATCAGGTTAACGTACCAATTGAAATTTATGGGTAAATTGAACCTGTTATCCCTTAATCCGCTTATTCTCAGCATCAAACTTCACCGACTCCACAACCGTCCCTTCAAACCAATTACCCGTATACCGCACCTTCACCTTCGTCCCGATTTCCGCATGTTCAGCATCAATCCACGCAAACGCCAAGAACTTGCCCACGCTATAACCATATTCGCCTGACGAAACTCTTCCGACAACTTCATCACTGCCCGCCAACGTCACCGGCTCGTATCCATACATGATCGCATTCGGGTCATCAAACGTCAGCAACACCTGCTTTTGTTTCGCCCCATAATCCTTCACATGCAACGCCTCATACCGGCCGATGAACTCCCCTTTCTTCGTGT
>JBLFWJ010000224.1:0-4511 GCA_047611425.1 Bacteroidia bacterium
TATGAAGACAAGCACATCAGAGCAGCTATTTGAAAAGGCAAAAAGCCTTTTTCCCGGAGGTGTAAACAGTCCGGTTAGAGCATTTGGTAGCGTTGGTGGTACACCAAGGTTCATCACTAAAGGAAAAGGTAGCAAGGTTTGGGATGCCGATGGAAACGAGTACATCGATTTCTGTGCTTCTTGGGGCCCGATGATACTTGGCCATGCCAATGACAAAATTGAGCAGGCCATTATTGGAGCCGTTAAAGAAGGCACTTCATTCGGGGCACCCACAGTTCAAGAGAATGAGCTGGCGGAACTGATTATTGAGAATCACCGTTTTATTGAGCGAATTCGCTTTGTAAGCTCTGGAACAGAGGCAGTTATGAGCGCCATTCGATTGGCTCGTGGCTACACTGGCCGCAACAAGGTCATCAAGTTCGAAGGGTGCTATCATGGTCATGTTGATCACCTTTTAGTAAAGGCTGGATCAGGTTTGGTGACATTTGGAGAGTCGAGCTCTGCTGGTGTACCCAAAAGTTTTGTTGATGAAACAATTGTGATTGCATTGAATGATATGAATGCTGTGAAAGCGGCATTCGAGGAATTCAAAGATGAAATTGCTGCTGTAATTATTGAACCCATTCCTGCCAATAACGGACTACTACTGCAGGATGGAGAATTTCTGCGTGGGCTCCGCGAAATTTGCACAGACCAAAAATCTATGCTGATTTTTGATGAAGTAATTAGCGGGTTCAGAGTTGGTTTTGAAGGTGCTGCGGGGATGTACAATATCAAACCAGACATTTTCACATTCGGTAAGATTATAGGAGGTGGTATGCCGGTTGGCGCATTTGCCGCTAGCGAAGAGATTATGAACACGATTGCACCGCTTGGCCCAGTATATCAAGCTGGTACGCTTTCAGGAAATCCAGTGGCAATGGCTGCTGGTAAAGCAGCATTGGATCAATTGCTTGAGCCAAGTTTTTATTCTGAAATGGAGGCTAAAACGCAGCGTTTAGTTTCGACTGTGATGAATCATGTTCAATCCAAAGGGCATGCGGTAAAGATGTTCTCTATTGGATCGATTTATTGGATCGCTTTTTCCGACCGGCCAAGTATTAGAAGTGCTTCGGAAATTGATCCTGAAAGCATGGAGATTTACAGAACTTTCTACCACACGTTGCTTGACAACGGATTCTACATCGGCCCTTCCGGCTATGAAGTCGGTTTTGTAAGTACTGCTCATTCTGAAGAAGAAATTGCCCAAGCAGCAAAAATCATTTGCACTGCACTGGATGCTGCGTTAGCCTGAGATGGCTTTTGGCCATAATTAATGCTTCGCTGATTGAATCGAAACCGTGGGTCTTTTCAACGGAGCAGCGAAAAAAGGTAAACGCTTAAAGGAAGCATCACCATCGTTCCTTCAAGCGTGAAGGAATAGAACATGTCTGATCTGTTTGGGTTTGTCAGCATTACTAAACCTGCGGTAACAAGTGCTGCGGCCAAATGTCCAATTCCGAGATAAACACTGTCGGCTGCATAAAGCGCTACCGAACCGTAAACCGCCAAAAGCACTATCGACATCCGAATTGTTTTCGACACTCCAAAAACCATCGGAATCGTTCGGACATTAATCTTTTTGTCATTTTTCAAATCCCGAATATCAAAGGGTAGCGTAATCGCGAAAATGAAAATAGTGCGTGCCAATACAGTAAGCCAAAAGGTTTGATCGTTCAAAACGGAAACACCAGATGCATTGACTAAAGGCAGAACCACAGTGACGGCTGCCCAAACAATGGCGATGGTGAAAATCTTGTTCAAACCGAATTCACGCAGGCGAGTTCCGCTTCCTCGTTTTCCGATTAATGGAACGACATAAAGTACTGCTGCTAACACAAACGGAACTAGGGCCAGCCAGGAATCAACGCTCAAGTTCACAAAGCAGATGGATGCCCCAATAATTCCGATTACCGTAAAAGCCTTAAGCGTTTTCTCGTTATCAATACACCAGTGATGCCGTTTAGATTCTGTTCCCTTCTCACGAAGAGCGTTTAAGCCACTAATCATATTCATGTTGTAAATAATCAACGTGGAGAAAAACACGAAGCCCAATACGAAAAGTTGAACTGGCATTAAATGCTCGAAATAAGTAAGCATGGTTAAGGCCGCTGCGCACAACGAAACCCAAAGGTTTCCATAAACGAACCATTGGGCAAATGCCTTCATTTTATCAATTGATATAAGGACGCTCTAGAATTCCAACGGTTATTCCAACCCCCAATCCTACCACAGAACCTAATGCAAACCCGAGCATTTTACGCCCTTTTGCCGATCTCACATAACCATCCTGATAGGCAAAGAGTTGGGTTCCGGTCCACGGTAACAGTAATTGAGGTTTGATTTTAGCGCCCGTCACGCCCATAATAACGAGTGCTACGGCCGGAACCATCGGAGTGTAAAACGCCTGTCCATAAGCAGTTCCAATAAGGCCACCTATGTATCCCATTCCTGCTCCTATAGCAATATCATGTAAGCGATGCTTCCTTCCGTCTTGGCGTCCTTTTATATAGGCCCGCATTTCATTTACATTATAATCTAATTCTTCCTCAACATCTATTGTCAAAAAACCGAGTGTGTCTGGTGCGTAGACAATGATTTCAGAGCCATCCGATTTTAAAACAGAAAACACTTGCTCGCTTTTCACTCTTTTTGAATAGCGTCTCATCAATTGCTGCGCTTTGCGTGTATCACCAAAGGTGCCTGCAACCTCTCGCTCCTTCAATTGAAGATATCGTTTCTTTTTCCAAGCCTCAAAATCCTCATCACTTAAGGATTCCATTTTTTCCTTAATCTCCTCTGCAAACCGAAGTTCGGCCGTTGCGCCTGTTTTTTCAGGTTTGAATAAATCCCAGATATGACCTTTAAAGGTTGGATCAATTCTCTTTATCGCATCCAACTCCCTTTCGCGCTCTTCATACCGTTGATACCTAACCTCGTTTACATCAGTATGGACAACTTCTCCTCGAAGATTCCTGATTTTTCCATTAGTAAGCAAAAGCTTGTCTTGAGCCAGAGAACTAACCGCCAAAAAAATGAAGGCGCAAACGAAAAAGTACTTTATGAATCTGTACATGCAGTGCTTCAAAGGTACTAAGAGACTGAGGTCTGAAATAAGCATCCAACCTGTTGTTTGAAATTACTTTTCAATAATGATCGGAAAACGTTCCACAGCCTACGTGGAGTAATATATTTGCGATCCAAATTGCACTAAAATGAACGCTAAGAAATTCTCGTCACGCCACATTGGTCCAAGTTCTGAAGAACGTGAAGCAATGTTGAAAGAAATTGGTTTCAATTCGCTTGATGAATTGATTGACAATGTTATTCCATCCGACATAAGAATGGACGGAGAATTGGATCTTGAATCTGGAATGACCGAGAAGCAATTCAGTGAGCATGTGGCCGAACTTGCAACTAGAAACAAGCTTTTCAAAAGCTACATCGGAACCGGATATTATGGAACCGAAGTGCCCGCAGTGATCAAAAGAAATGTTTTGGAAAATCCGGGCTGGTACACGGCTTACACGCCATATCAAGCGGAAGTTGCTCAAGGTAGACTTGAAGCTCTGTTGAATTTTCAAACCGTAGTAAGTGACCTTACAGGATTGGAAATTGCCAATGCTTCTTTGCTAGATGAAGCGACAGCAGCTGCTGAGGCTATGATTATGTTTTACAATTCTAGATCCAGACAAGCATCTAAAGCCGGTGTCAATCGATTTTTCGTCAGTGCCGATTGTTTCCCTCAAACATTGGACGTTCTAACTGTTCGAGCCGAACCATTAGGAATTGACTTGGTTATCGGATCTTGTGATGATGTGGAATTGACCGAAGAGTTTTTCGGGGCATTGGTTCAATATCCTGATGTTGCTGGAAGTCTAAAAAATCTGAGCGCATTTTCGGATAAGATTCATGCCGTTGGTGGCCACTTGGCTGTAGGAACAGATTTGATGAGCCTTTTGCTGGTTAACGCGCCAACATCGTTTGGGGCAGACGTGGCATTTGGAAACACACAACGATTTGGTGTTCCGATGGGTTATGGTGGACCACATGCAGCATTTTTTGCGGCAAAAGAAGAATTTAAACGCTACATGCCCGGAAGGATTATTGGTGTTTCTGAAGACACGATGGGTAAGCCAGCGTACCGAATGGCGTTACAAACTCGAGAACAGCACATTAAACGTGATCGGGCAACATCAAACATTTGTACCGCTCAGGCTTTGCTCGGAATTATGGCCAGTATGTATGCCGTTTATCATGGTCCAGATGGGCTAAGAGACATTGCTGAGACAATCCACAGAAAAACGGTTCTTCTCGCATCCAAACTAAAAGGTATTGGGCAAGAAGTTTTAGAAGACTATCCTTTCTTCGATACCATTCAGATAAAGCCAGTTGGTGTTACAATTACAGAAATCAAAGAATTGGCCGAACAGAATGGCATCAATTTCAACTACGCAAGTAGAAGAACAGTG
>JBLFWJ010000225.1:0-4474 GCA_047611425.1 Bacteroidia bacterium
CTTACTGAGGCCAATAAACATCAAGGCACTTCGATGGTGGAGATCTACCAGAATTGCAACGTGTTTAACGATGGCGCATTCTTCGGAATGACCGATAAGGACACAAAGGCTGAGCAAACTGTTTTTGTTGAGCATGGCAAGCCTATGATCTTTGCAAACGGTTCGAAGGGCATTAAACTGGATGGATTCAAACCAGTTGTTGTTTCAATGGATGATCACAGTGAAGAAGACCTGTGGATCCATGATCAATTTGATCGCGCTAAAGCCAATGTGATTGCACGTTTCTTCGGAGACCCAACATTGGAGGGCAACATGCCACGTCCGTTTGGAATCTTCTACCAAGAAGATCGCCCATGCTATGAAGACACATTGATCGCCCAAATCGATGAGGCAAAAGAAAGCGGCTTAGGAAATCTCGATTCGCTCTTAAAAGGAAACAATACTTGGGTTATTGATTGATTTCCTGTAATAAATCCCCCGGCCTTCGGCCACCCCCTTTAAAAGGGGGAATGAAGCGAAATTCCTTCTGCCTTAGGCGGATGTCGAGAAATTAGGCGGAGGATTTGGACGCAAAGAATCTAAAAACAAACAAAAACGGCCCCGAATTCGGGGCCGTTTTCGAAAGAGATAATCAACCACTCACCTTAACCAATATTTATCTCTCTCATTTTCTTCACTGCCGCTTCAACTTTTGGCATTTCCACTGATAGGATTCCATTCTGGAAGTCCGCTTTCACTTTATCCGGGTCAACCATTCCATTCAGGTTGAATGACCGCTTAAAACTTCCTTTGGAGAATTCACGAGTGATATACTTCTCTCCTTTGCTTTCGCTTTCAACCTTGTGCTCTCCATTAATAGTCAGAACATCATCTTCCACGGTCAGCTTTACTTCGTCTTTGCTGTAACCAGCTGCGGACATTTCTAGAACAAACCGCTCATCCTCCTCTTTAATGTTTACCGCAGGAACGTGAGTGGCAAAGTCTTTTGTTCCAGTCGCCATATCCCCGAAGAATTCATCGAACACGCTCGGAAAAGTTCTGTTTCTTCTCACTAAGGGTATTTTGTGCTTTATTAGTGTCATGATTCAATTTATTTATGTGTTAAACTTGATATACCCATTGTCACACGCTGTGCCACCCCATTAAATAGACTTTTAGCAAGACAAACAGTCAGTAAGAATTGAACTTTCAAGACAATTTTTCCGAATTCACACTCATTAACATGACAGGTTGAACATTTACCCATGGCTGATCTGTTTACTTTTGCGAAATAGATTGGTTGGCCTATAATTTGTCCTACCCAATCAAACAGAAAAAAAACAAAATGATATTCGACCCATTCTTATTAGTGATTATGATTGTGTTTGCCGGAATTGGATTTCTGGTAAGCCGTAGATTGAAAAAAGTATTTGAGGAGTACTCCCAAGTTCCGTTGCGATCTGGCTTGACTGGAGCCCAAATAGCGGCTAAAATGCTAAACGACCATGGTATTCGAGACGTGAACATCGTAAGTGTTCAAGGCAAATTGACTGACCATTACAACCCAACGGACAAGACGGTTAATCTTAGCCCTGAGGTTTACGGTGCAAACAGCATTTCTGCAGCAGCAGTTGCAGCACACGAATGCGGTCACGCGGTACAGCACGCTACAGAATACTCTTGGCTGCAGATGCGATCCACACTTGTGCCAATTGTCAACTTCAGCAACAAGGCGCTTAATTGGGTTTACATTGGAATGATCTTCTTGGCTTTCAGCTCTGGCATGTGGGACACGATGCTCCTTACGATTATCGTTCTTCAATCAGCCATTACGGTTTTTACCTTGATCACCTTACCTGTAGAAATCGATGCCAGTAACCGTGCGTTGCTTTGGTTGAATCAAAGTGGCCTAACCCAAGGCGAGGAACATGAAAAAGCGACTACGGCTCTGAATTGGGCAGGAAGAACCTACATCGTTGCAGCACTAGCTTCTGTAACAACACTTCTTTACTACGTAATGAGATACATGGGAGGACGAGATTAAAAAGAACAATCTGACACATTTAAAACGCCCCAATTTGGGGCGTTTTCTATTTTGCGCCTTTAGGAATGGGACTGAAAACCATCGCACTTTTTATCGGATTTGTACTGGCTTCGATTCTAGCCAATGCACAAGAATATGCCGTCAAGCAATTTACCGTAGATGACGGCCTGCCAAGTTCTCATGTTTATGAAGTAAAGCAGGACAGCAAGGGATTCTACTGGATTGCTACTTCCGAAGGGTTAGTTCGATACGATGGATACAAGATTGAACAGATTGGAGAAGGCAATAGCCCTTTCAATCGAGATGTTTGGTGGAGCCATGAGGATTCCCAAGGGAAAATATGGGGACTTGGGCATGGAAACCGATTATGGTATTTGGAAAAAGACACGTTTTCCTATGTGGATGTTTCATTTGCGAAATCTGACGAAAGCACCGTATTTATTCGTCAATTTGAGGACGAGCACGACAGGCATTGGCTCATTTTAGGAAGATTTTTTTACGGATTCAAAGACGGTGATTACACTCAACTTGACATTCCTGAATTTTTAAATATTCCAAAGCCAATTGCGCACCCTGATATTATTCAAAGCGATAATGGCAGCACCTTTCTGGTAACCCTGAACCCGGTTTCAGTATGGAGCTTTAACAAAGAAGGTGGTCTAGACAATTTGCATAAATACAGCAGTCATCTCAACTACGGCAGTAACGCCTTCCCAAATAATTCGCAAAACGAATCCAATACAACCATCATAATAACCTCACCGGACAGCATCTATCTCGCAGATCAGAATTCGATGGTATCTTTTATCAATGGAGAAGAAGAGAATGGGACATTTCCTTCCTCACAATTTCTCTCTAACAAAAGCCATCGAGTAATCAAATTGAAGAACAAGTATGCCTTTCTTCTCAAGGGCAAAAATTTCGTAACCGATCAAAACTTCAATCATCTCCCTGAATTTGACTTTATCCTCGACCTAAATATCAATACTGTTTACCAAGATCACGAAAGCAGCATCTGGATTTCGACCTCGGATCAGGGCATGCTTTACATTACTAAGGATGCCCTTGCAGCAGAAAACTTCACCTCAGAACCTGAGAGGCAGTCTGAGGTGATTTCCATTGAGGCTGAATCGGATGGCTCAGTTTGGATTGGCTATAAAAACGGATCCATTTGTCAATTAAAAGATGGCGAAATACAATGTCGTCAACTAAGGTCTTCTCACTCGCTAGAGAAATCTTGGTACCTCCATAATTTTCTGATTCTTGATGATAGAATAGCCGTTGTTGTTGGAGATTATAAACTGTTTACATGTCCAACCACTGAATTCTTAAACGAGAATAATCATGCTGAGAAAATCATCAATCTTACCAGTATTAAGCGCTTATCTAGGGGTTATGACAATCATTTGTATGTAACGGATTACTGGAAAAGTTTTAGGGTCAATTTTGATTCTGAGGATTACATTGACCTTGAACAAATTGGTGCTAAGAAGATTCTGGCTACTACACTTGATGCAATGGGTCGATTATTGGTCTCTTCTTATAGTGGCCTCTATGCCATTGGCCAAAATGGTGATTCAACCTTAATTTCTAAAAATGTTCTGGTAAATAAGTTCGAATTTTATGGAGATGATGTTTATGCTTTAGACAAAAGCAGAGGGGTACACATATTAGATTTAGATGCCGTTACTCCAATCAATGCTTTACGGGATTATTTGGTAAAAGATCTTTGGTTTGAAGGCGATTCAGTGATTTGGGCAGCAACCAATTCGGGTTTGATTCAATTGGCATATGATCCAACTAATCAGCAATATCAGGAAACACGGAAGCTAACCTTAGCAACAGGCCTACCGAGTAATGATGTAACGGCCATTCACACCAATCAAGAATCACTGTTCATCGGCACTTCTAAAGGATTTACGGTGATCGATAGAAGTATGCTATCAAGTCAAAATACATCTAGCTCGGTACAAGTAACCAAGATTTTTTCAGCAAATCAGGCGCTTGAGTTAAGTACCGAACATCAGCT
This sequence comes from Bacteroidia bacterium, assembly GCA_047611425.1. GTDB lineage: Bacteria > Bacteroidota > Bacteroidia > UBA10329 > UBA10329 > JBLFWJ01. The sequence goes on from JBLFWJ010000225.1 coordinate 4,053, forward strand.
TCACCCTTCGGAGAATGCGCTAAGGTTCGAGTATGTATACGTTTCCCCGCGGAGCGCAGGCCACATCAAATACCAATTTCAACTTGAAGGAATTGACCAGGAATGGAGAGAAACCGAGGAGACATCCATTTTCTATCCTTTCATCCCGCCTGGAGAATATACTTTTCGACTGAAAGCAACTGATATAGATGGTATTCCTTCAAAAGATGAGGTTCTAATCAGTATTAAAGTTGAAGAGTATTGGTACAAAACCTCATGGTTCTTATTGGCCATCCTATTTAGCTCAATAGTTATGACAGCGCTGGTTTTCCGTTGGAGAACCCAAGAAAAACTTAAGCGTGAATTAGAACATGCGGACGTAAACAAAAGACTGGCGGATCTTAAGTTGAACGCACTGCGGTCTCAGATGAATCCGCATTTCG
>JBLFWJ010000226.1:0-4470 GCA_047611425.1 Bacteroidia bacterium
ACCCGCACCACTAAATCCTGGTAAATCTTCATTATTAGTACTTGAGCGGCATCTAACAGCAGTACCTACTGGAAAACCATCATGCATGGCTTGCAAATCATCCATAATCCATTGAGGCATGAGGGCATCTTTAATGTCTCTTCTAAAATCTTTTAAACGCTCAACACGAAAGTTTAAATCCGTTTGGAACGTAGGGTTATCAATCATGACCTGCGCCTCCGCATAAAAATTATTGAACTGCATAAATTCATCATAGTAGTAAAATGGAATTCCAAAACCATTCGGTATTGTGCCATTAGGAAATCCGAAAGTCCTCATAGTAGCCACGTTAGAGCATTTTGCTCCGAAGGCGGTAGACATTCCAAATTCAATATCATCTAAGGGTAAGATATCTGTGAAACTGAGATCTCGAATTGGAATTTGCGGTTCGGTTGGTCTAAGCTCTTCATACCAGTCATTCACTTCAGTCAAAGTGGCTTCCCTTATTACATAGTGCTCGTTTTCAGCTTTGTAATAAACGTAGCCTCCTAGCAAATTTGCAATTGAATCAATAGACAAAGGATCCGCGATATATGCATTAGGAACATCGTCTTGAATAGCTCTTAGGTTAACGTGCGACAATGGAGTTTGAACTACAGAAGTTATAATTCCTCCTACTCTGGGTAGTGAATTTGGTAATGCGTCATACAGAACAATATCCCTTGACCCTGGGGTCTCTCCGAGATCCTCCATATGTCTAAAGAAGCCATATCCTTCTGCTTCATGAAACGGGATATAATTGATGTCAGCGAAAACATCAGATTCTAAAACAACATCTATTCTGGAACCTACAAAACCAGCAGCGTAGTTATTGAGGTGATTATTTTCATCTGCTTGACCAATAAAGTGGTTCATGTTACTTTGAAGAAAAGGCATGTTGGCAGCCAGTAATTCAAAGGTTCTCTGAGTAGCCTCAAAATCATATGCATCTCCAAAAGAGAAGTTAAAGGAATAGGTTCCGATAATACCACCTGTAAGGATGTCGTTCGCATTGAAAACGATTTCTCCAGAGCTATCGTCTCCACCTACTGTTGCTCCAATTGCATTGAAAAAAGCTGCATGGATAGTGTGTGTATTGCTATTGATAAAATAGATCTTAGGTTCTGGTGTATCTCTATCAAGTATTCCGAATTTGACATACAATTGTCCATCTAGAAATGGAGCCCAACCAACATTATTTATTGTAGCCAAATCTTGAAAGGTTTGAGCGTCCGGAATTGATGTTGCTCCATCTGCAAATCCAACAGGGTATGCAAAATTGATAGGCGCATCTGTTGGCATGTTATTAAATTCTGACACGTCATCATCACCGTCTCCATCATAATCGTCAGGGCTGGCCACATCATGCTCTGTAATGGTATAATCGGCCAAAGGATAAGCGCCTGCTGGATCAGAAATCACCATTGTACCATTAACCCCCATGGTCATTCTAGTGGCCCAGTTAAACGTAGGGCTATGCTGTGCATGCAGCATGTAATATTTACCTGCTTCGGCCTCTATTGATAATTGAGCCTGACCAAAAGCATTTAAAGAGTAGTTGTCTATTGGTACTTGAGCAGAGCAAAAAGTATATGCCGAAACTATACAGATAAGTGGCAGTATTATTTTCTTAATCATTGTAAGAGACTTTGATAAAAGCGTTTGAAAATACGTATGTGATTTACGTTAAGACCACGAAAATAAGAAAGGGTTGTTCTCTCGATTAGTTTTTAACTAAGAACGTGCTTTACATGTCTTAATCTGTACAATTAAAAGCGGAATGAAATAAATGAAGTCGACTGCTCTTCTTATGGATTACCACCTGATATATGCGATTATACGTATCTAAATCAATCCCTCCAAGCTCTTCACCAACCAACAGACCCGACAGAACTCCTGTAGTATTACTATGTCCTACAACAAGTGCGTTCTGTTTACGATTGATCAGTAATTCTAAAATCGCTTCAAGGTCATGAGCAGCATATTCCTGAACCTCTAGCCCTTTGGACCTTGCTGTTGGCAAAGCCGTATTTTTAGTACGGGTGTAGTCGGTGCTGTATACAGCATCAAGATGTACATCATTTAGAAAACTATTTAGATGCTCAGACCTTTGCGCACCACATGGAGTAAGGGGCGGATTTCCGCCATTGTTCGAGTCTAAATCTTTTTCTGAATGTCTAACTAAATAGATTGTAAATATTTCGCAATCCTTCTGAGTGTTGGGGTCTAATTGAAACCCGAGAACAGTTGTAATCCCTAGAAGTATTAAAAATATTGTAAAGTATTTTTTTGTCATTCTGTAGCGCTTTTTAATGTCTAAACCACTTGGGCTTGATAATAAACTGAGACTTGTTTTTAACTTGGATTGCTGCTATAAAATTAGGGCTTTAAACTCCTTCGTCCTTTCACCCAAAACCGAACTTGATAGAAACCACCAAAGCTTGCGTACCTGTCTTCGCGCCCTGTTTTATGGCAGGTGTGCCTGTTACACAATTTAAATATAACTGTTGAAAACTCAATTCCTTAGGATCTTGACTTTTTGATGCATTGATCCGACCTTGGAGGAATGCAAGGAGAAAAACCATTTGCGCCCAAGGCGTTCTATCAGGTGAATTTGGATGATTTGGTACGGCAGGATAATTTCTACAGACGGCTGAACCAAGAGCTGGATCTGCGTTGGATCCGCAAGGAAACCAAGCAGTATTACGGCAAGGAAGGGCAGAAGAGCATTGATCCGGTGAAACCAAAGATGTCAGCAAACATCACCGACACCATTTCAAAACCCTCGACAATAATGGTTTGATCTTCCTTTAATCTATCGGCAATTGAAATGGGAAGAATGTTATGCAGGAGGTCCTCAGATTTCTTCTTTTCATGAACGACTTCCTTTTCAGACGCGTGCGTGTCCTTTTGATATAGAATGGACATTATGGCCAGTCCTATACATGTGGCAACCAAGTTTGTGAATTGCATTGTATTGATCAATGTCTATCAGTTGCTATTTTTCAAGTAACTAGGCTAGGATTAAGGTTTCAGGTTTGAGAAACTGAGCCTTCGCCACTGCTATTTATTCTTGATTTCACGACCATGAAATATCTAATCAGCCTCCTAATTAACCTTGGGCTTGCCAATTATGTTGCGAAGCCTGACTTGCACTTAATTCGTGGAGCAAATGTTCCAGTTGAAGCTAGAGAGGCCATTGAGGCTAAGAATGTTCCTGGAATGTTCGGAGAATACCTTTTTGGATATGTGAAGGATGAGTACAAACGACCTGATCCTGCAAAGGCAATACAACTAACTGCCAAGTGGACTTGTAAATCGGAAGCAGGCATTGAAGAATTAATCTATTGGTGGCAACGCTTAGGAACCGATGCTCATTCAATGGAGAAAGGACTTGTTCGTTAAGAGGTGTGCCGAGTAGTTGGAGAAGCTGCGCTCATCATTCACGAAACGTTTGATAGCAGCGATGAACTCCAATTCCACTTGTCGAAAGGAACAGCTGAGAAGTACAAGAATGACATTGACAAGATTGCTGTGCCGGAGAACTATTTCTTCCGTGGCCCAGTTTCTTGGACGATAAGGACGTACTCCTAGCTTCTTCGACTTCCTGGTACATACTCAAGTCGTGGTAGCCATTTTGCTGCTGAAGGCGGAAGTATGAGCGATGGCTTAGTCTAGCCTGAGTTTACTGTCGCATATAGTATTTGTATAGCCTGGCCCAATGCACGAAAAGTGCAAAGTGCCAGGCTATTCCCGCCCGCCCGTACCGAACGTACCGTTCGGTACGGGCGGGCGTTGTATCTCTTTCTTACCGATGGTCAGAAAAAGGATGCCGCTCCCATCTCTAAGACGGAGCGGCCTTTCCCTTTCCCTTTCGTTTCTAAGTTCGCGGGGAGCCTTAATTACCAAGAATTCTAGATTTAAACATTGCTTGGCTGTGTCTCATGTTCCTTTATCCAGTTTGGGTTTTTCTGAACGTATTTATATCCTTCTTTAGATGAAGGAATGCCATATGCCTTTTCCAGTTTTTGAACAGATGGTTCGCTGGCAAAAATGATGTTTAAAAATCCCATAAAGGCCCTCATTTTATTTCCAAATGTTGGTTTCAATTCAGGAGAGTTTTCAAAGTCTCTTCTAGCAATTGTTTCAAAGTCTTCTGGCTCTCTTCCTGTAATATCCTTCACAATCGTAGTTACAGCGGAGGATCCAAACGCAAAGGAATTTCGTTCCAATTCGTCCATGTAATACGGGACGTTAATAATCATAAAGTCTTTCTCAGCTTGTGGGACATCCAAGGAATTAAGCGTTTTTAGATACTGTGATTTTGAGACTTCATTAATCTTCACTTCTTTTCCAAGAATTTTTGAAAAAGTGTTAGCAGCATCAACAAATGAAATCAGCTTAGGACCCGTAGGTCTGTATGTTTTACCATGATGCGGAGAAGGATCTTTC
>JBLFWJ010000227.1:0-4400 GCA_047611425.1 Bacteroidia bacterium
GCAGTAGAAATTGACGAACAGGCGATTATCACATTCAACTTTACCGGAGACAGTATTAATCCTGGGATGTCAGCAATCTATTACACCACTGCTGGTGATTATTCTGAAATGATAACGTTGAAAGAAGGGTTTGGCCCCGTGAATGTCCTTACAAGTGTTGAAGAACGCTGGGGTGATTATTCTGGAACGCAATTGGTCTACGATGACCGAGGTCACATCTGGGCCGCTGGGTCATACGGCAAGAGCAGCGGATCTCATGGCACATGGGTAACTGAATTGTTCAGTCCTGACCAGAACCTATCTGTAAAGCCAAACATTGACATAGCCAAGGCTCTTGTTTTCCCTAACCCAGCAGTAGATTATTGCAACTTCGAATTCTGGGTTGATGATTACACCAACATCGATTTGAAGCTATTTAATGCGAACGGCCAAATGGTCAAGTTGGTTTATTATGGACTTGCCAAGCCAGGAAAATCTAGAATTCAATTCAGTTTGGATAACCTTGAATCGGGCAGTTATTTCCTTCAAGGTGTGACTACGAAAGGCTTGAAGTTTGATCAAACGGTAATAGTGAATTGATTAATCGAATCCATCATTTCGGGTTTTTATTTGGACTCATTTTGATCCTTGTTTCCTGTGGATCATTTCCAGAAAAAGGCTCAATCAATAATATCAGTGGTGGCCAGATCTCGGCATTAGGCCATGGCGGTATGGGCTCTCGAGCATTAATTCCAATGAATTCTTGGGAATCCTTAGAAGCGTGTTTTGAGCTTGGCCCAGACGGGACGGAGGTTGATGTTCAAATGACGAAAGATGGTGTGTTGGTCTGCTACCACGATGAAAAACTAGACAAAACCACCACTTGCCATGGAACAATCAGCGATGTAACTTGGGAAGAATTGATTAGTGGCTGTGAGTATTACACTTGGAGCAGTTCCAAATCTTTTGCTCGGTTAGATTCTGTCATTGCCAAATTCGGTTCGCCTGGGATAATGATTTCTCTTGACCTAAAAGAAAGCGGCCCATCTCACGCACACAATCTGAGGATGCGGGGCCAAATTTTAAGGTTGGCGATAATGAACCCCGAAATTGATTTTCTAATTGAATCGTGGGACGCTACTGGGGCTTGGGGATTTGAAAATCCCCCGGAAAACATGCGGTTCTTCCAGTTGTGTGCTGACCCTTTAAAAGGTTTGGAAATCGCCAGAAACGAAGGCTTAAATGGTATTTCCATTGATTACCGAAAGATTAATAAAGAGCAATGCGCTCAAATTCATGCCGAAGGATTTTACGTGATGGTGTATGGGGCGAATACCGCCTCTGGCAATAAAGAAGCCGTGGCACTTTCGCCCGACATCATCCAATCGGATCGATTGGGGCATCTGCTGGATGGATTGGCCAAGTATAATTGATTGCGATGGCATTTTCATTCACAGCAATACTTTCAGAAACGAGGATCAGAACATCTAGAAGTTCAGGAGCCGGTGGCCAAGCTGTGAACAAACTGGAAACCAAGGTTGAGTTGATTTTCAAGGTAGACGAAAGTCTGGCTTTGACTTCCTATCAAAAACGGATCATTCATCAACGCCTTGAATCAAGAATCAATAGCGAGAGTGAAATCGTGGTGTTCAGTCAGACGCATAGAAGCCAATCTCGAAATCGAAAAGAGGCCGAAGAACGATTGATCGAAATGCTGCAAAAAGCCCTTCGACCGATCAAGAAACGTATCCCAACCAAGGTTAGTAGATCGAAGAAAGAGGCTCGGCTTAAGGAGAAGAAAAAGCGTTCGGAAACAAAAGCGCACAGACGAATAAATCCGACTGACCTCTAATTCTCTAACAAGCTAATTTCCTATCTTCCCGCATGCCATTTCAAGTCTATCGAGCTTCCGCAGGGTCGGGTAAAACATTCACCCTGGTCTCCGAATATTTAAGACTGTGCCTATCCACCACGGATTCTATGGCATTCAGTAAGATTCTTGCGATCACGTTCACCAACAAGGCAGCTGGCGAAATGAAAAGCCGCATCATGGAATCGCTAGAGACTCTGCGGGATCCTTCAGAGAAACCGGACGATGCTTTGCGAAAAGTGTTACTCAAATCTACCGGATTAAGCGAACAACAATTGGCAGATCGGTCAGCAAAGGTGCTGAGACAAATGCTTCATAATTATGGACTGATCGGCATTAGCACCATCGACCGATTTACCCTTAGAATTCTGAAAAGCTTTGCCCATGATCTAGGGCTACCTGCCAAGTTTGAGGTAACAATGGATCGTGATGCATTGATCACGAATATCGTGGACATGATCCTGGAGCAAGTTGGGCACGACAAGGGCCTAACCGATGCCCTCCTCGATTTGGTGGAATCTAGAGCCGAGGACGAAAAGTCTTGGAAGATTGAAGATCTGTTGGAGCAAACAGCAAAAGAAATCTTCAATGAAGATGGCCGAATTCGGATGGCCGAATTGGCCGATGTGGAATGGAGCCAATTAGGAGAACTTCGAAAGAAACTGACTGCATACAACAAGCAGTATGAAAGCCATTTAAAGGCGCTTGGCAAAAAAGGTGCGGATCTGATCGAAGAAAACAAAATTGATTTGTCTTCATTTTCAAGAGGTAATTCCGGTATCGGAAAATGCCTTATCAATCTGAGTAATCTCAAATTCTCTGACCCTTGGCCAAACAGCTACGTTGAGGCCACAATCAATGACAACAAGTGGTTATCTGGTAAATGCCCGCCTGATCAAGCCGCATCAATTGAAGCTATTTCTGGAGAATTGGGGCAACTAGTCTTAGATGCCAAACAGTTTTTGGCAGAAAAAGAATCCACGTACAAACTGTACAAGGTGGTTCTTGAAAGCCTTCATGGCCTTGGCTTATTGTCAGCGATGAAGCGGTGTTTGGACACCATCCAAGATGAAACCGACACGGTAAGCATCAGCGAATTCAACCACCTAATCAATGATCAGGTGATGGATCAACCTGCTCCTTTTATCTACGAACGATTGGGAAATCGATATCAGCATTTCCTAATCGATGAGTTTCAGGACACGTCTGTTTTGCAGTGGTTCAACCTGTTACCGTTGATTGACGAATCGTTGGCCAGAGCAGGATTCTGCATGGTTGTAGGAGATGGCAAGCAGAGTATCTATCGATTTCGAGGAGCTAAGGTTGAGCAATTTAGCACGCTGCCAGAGATTTTTATCGAACCTGGAACAATCAAAGATGAGCACAGCAAGTTCATGCTCAATCAGCGAGAATCGGTTCTGAAAACAAATTTCAACATCGACCCTCTAAACGATAATTGGAGAAGCTATCCGGCCATCGTCAACACAAACAATGACTTGTTTCAACATTTGGCTGAGACTGGTCAACCGGCAAATGCTGACGTTTATTCGGATGTACATCAACACGTAAAAAAGAATGAACGTGGAGGTCTTGTTGTCTTCGCGAGTATCGAAGGAGATAAGAAAGATGTCAGCGACCCAAATCATCTCACCCAACTTGGAAATTGGGTGAGCGAATGCATTGACGACAACTTTGCATTACGTGATATGACCATTTTGGTAAGGCGCCATGCCGAAGCAAGAATGGCGGCCGAGTACTTATTACAAATGGGCGTGTCGGTGGTGTCGAAAGAGGCGCTTGCCATCAACGGAAGCAGTGCCGTAAGAATGGTCGTTAGCCTCGCGCATTTCTTTCAGAATCCTGATGATCGAATCAATTGTGCAGCGTTGGTCAAGGATCATCATGACCTAAAGAACCTTGAAACGAGTTTAACTGAATACCTTAAACCACTGGCAAATGGGCCAAAGCAGTTTGTCTCGAATTTGATTCTGGAGCCTTACGGTTTATCCAATATTGAGGAGATTCAATCGAAGCCAACGTTTCAATTATTCGAGCATTTATTTGCATCGATTTGTCCGGAAATCAAAGACCCAAGAGTGACCTTTTTCATGGACATGGTTTTGGATCATACATCTAAGGAACATTCTGACTTACAATCCATGCTGGATCTTTGGGAGGCTAAAAAAGCCAAAGCTGCCATAAAGATGGATGATGGAATTGATGCCGTCAAAATCATGACAATCCATCAAAGTAAAGGCCTGCAATTTCCAGTTGTATTTCATCCGTTTGTTGAATTCAACCCTGGATATTCTAGAAATGACATTTGGGCTGGGCTTGATCAAGAAGATCTGAATCCGCTCTCGGCTGTAAGAACTAAAGCGAGTTCTAAACTTGAAGGAACAGCTATTGAAGATGACCTCACTTTGGAAAAAAGCAGAGAGGAATTAGACCGGTTGAACACATATTATGTAGCACTGACTCGTGCAGAAAAACGACTTTATGTTGGCCTAAACGCTAAAGCCTCAAAAGATTCGATGGCGGCCCGAACCAT
>JBLFWJ010000228.1:0-4260 GCA_047611425.1 Bacteroidia bacterium
CTGAAGAAGAGGCAAAAACTTTACATTATGAAGGTGTCTCACTCGAATTTGGCACCTCTAAAGGAGGGAAAGGATTGGAAGGTAAGAGTGCTGATTTCAAGCTTACCAAAGGTCGTGCTGACGTAACAGCATTGTTGATGAATCAGCTCCCAATTAAGACGAAAACGTTGCAAATTGACATTTGGCAAAAAGGCAAAGACGGCAGCTTTAGTGAACTTACGGTTTCCGAAGAGCGCCCTTGCAACCCTAAGGTCTACAAGTCATATTTTCCACTCAAATTCTACCGAGAAGGCCAGTATAAAGTATCAGTTTATACTGATGATTTTGTATGGATAAGTTCCGGATACGTTACAATATCGAAGTAACGGGAGAAATCATTCTTGTGAAAGGTGACAGGTGATAATCAACGTATCGCTGAAGAACTCGCAAGCGTATGCAGTATTAACTTGAATTGCACCTTCTGCATTTGAATCTTCTACACTATCTGTAAAGGCCCTCGTTCCACACAGAATTCCGGTATCATAATTTCCTGTGGTCAAAAACACTACGCATTGTACACAGCGATAATCGACCGAAAGGTTTGATTCTTCTGTTGCCAATTCATCGTCATCGCCACATATATCCTTCACCTCAGCAATTACGCTTAAATCCAAAAAATGCTCAATTGTACAATCTATGCAACTGTCTTTGCAGCCAGAACCAAATCCAATCAGTAAAAAAGATAAAACTAACGATGCACCTAATTTCATTCTTCAATACTTGTCATCCAACCAAAGATATCTTCAGCTTCACCATATCTAATGGCATCTAGTCTAGCGGCAATTCTATTTGAATATTCTCTTTCTTCCATTGGCGGAAGTATCATATCTACATCATCGTGGCCAATCAATTCAATCGGAGCAATAGTCGCGGCCGTTCCAATACCAAACGCATCTTTAAGTTCACCTGCTTTGTGAGCGGCTACAATTTCATCAACCGTTATCCTTCGCTCCTCTAAGGTAATCCCCTCATCCAAGGCCAAACATAGCACGCTATCGCGTGTAATTCCTTCAAGGATAGTTGGACCTGCAGGCGGTGTCACTAAAGTGTCTCCAATTTGAAACATAATATTCATGGTCCCACTTTCCTCGATGTACTTGTGCTCTTTGGCATCAGTCCAAATCAACTGATGATAGCCTTCTTGTTGTGCCATTTTTGCAGGATATAAAGCTGCGCCATAATTTCCGCCAGCTTTGGCGTAGCCTGTACCACCTTCTGCTGCTCTTGTAAATTCTGTTTCAATTTTAACCTTGAGCGGTGTTGAGTAGTAAGGTCCAACTGGACAGGTAAAAATCATTGTTCGGTACGACTCTGATGGTTTTACCCCAACGTACTCGTCTGTGGCGAACATAAAAGGCCGGATATACAGAGACGATCCTTTTTTAGTTGGCACCCAAGAACTGTCGAGTTTAAGTAGCTGCTTTAGGCTTTCAAGCATCAACTCCGGATCTATTTCCGGCATACACATCCGTAGCGCACTTCTATTTAACCTCCGGAAATTATCTAATGGCCGAAATACCTTGACTTCACCATTTGGATGCTTGTACGCTTTTAGTCCTTCGAATATAGTCTGGCCATAATGCAATGCCAGGCAAGAAGGGCTGAGCATAATAGGTTGATAAGGTCCGATTCTATACGCCCCCCATTGTCCATCAGAATAATCCGATTCGAACATGTGATCCGCAAACTGCCTTCCGAAAATGATGTTATCGAAATCAATCTCACTGACCCTGCTATCTCCTACTCTATTTACTTTAATCTCCAAAGCTTCACTTAACATAGTGTTTACGATTTCCGAAAAAGATACAACTTCTGAACGTATCTGTAGATGACGATTATGGCTGTACGATTAATCGCTTCACCATTTTCTCTCCATTACTAAATACTTCTAGAAGATATAACCCTGATTCTTCTGGAGTTGAAATCACATTTTTTCCAATGTGAAGTTGAGTTGGGCTAGAAATTATTCGACCAGCAACATCGCGAATGGTTAAAGTATATAAGGCTGAAATGGAATTGAGATCCAAGGTGAAATACTCGCTACCATTTGGGTTTGGGTATACTTGGAAATCCAAAACAGGTGTTTCATTAACCGCAAGGTTAGGCACATCCCAAGCTTTAAAATTATCAAACCCTCCTTCTACAAGATGTCCTGGATCGTTATCTGCTGCCTCTACTATCAATGTCATATTAGATGTAGGCACTATGAATAGCTCTAATAAAAATGAAACCTCATGCCAACTGGAGCTGCTTTGCTCATAAGTTGCCATTACCACGGTAGAATCTCCATTATCTATACTAACGCTGAAATCATCGTTTAAACCTCCATTTCCTCCTGCATTGAAAAACCAATAATCGAAACCAATGAATGGATGCTCCATCGAACTTAGATCCATAACAGGTGAAGTCAACCTCGTAAAGCCATCGTCAACATCATCGTCACCAGCAGATCCTCCTCCGTTTCCAGTAATGTATGCGCTGAATCCGCAATCATCCCCGTCTTCGTCCGGATTCGCTTGGTCACCGTCAAACTCTGTTCCTTCAGGTAAGCCCAATTCCCAATGCCCTGTACTTGCACTTCCTCCTTGAGTCCACCCTAAGTCTAATTCGAAATTATCCTCATAACCTACTGATAGCTCAATAACCAAAGTATCTGTATTGGAAGTAATGTCCATTTCTTCACAGAATATCTCATAACCCCAGCTGCCCGCGGTAATGGTATACTCACCTGCATAAAACCCTACACCCCCAATGATTCCATTACCATCCGTTGTTGCCGTTAATTCGAAAAATGGATTGCTCAAGTTTACATCTGATCCGGTTATTGGCAGACCAGAAATAGCATCAACCACCTGACCAACAAAAGCAAACGGTGTGTCTGGAACTAGCTCTACATCCAGTGTAATAGTTTGACCAGTCAACAATTCGACATCTTCCACAGTTAGTGGTAAATATCCTATTCGGGAAAAACTAACGTCATAAAGTCCAGGGTTTCCTGTTCCTGAGGCATAGTCGCCAAAAATGTCTGACTCGGTAACTGGCACTGCTGATTCAATATCAACGGTAACTCCACTTAGCGGAACATTAGAAATAACTTCAGTCACGTTCCCTTCCAGGTACGATCCACGTTCATACTCATGACCGATTACCCAGAATCCGCTGGAGATATCTGCAACAAGGATATTTCCTGAGGGTAAGTATGGCCAAACACCCCAGACTCCGTCAAACCCATTACCAGTTAAAGGTGATGAATCAAAATATGCAGTCATAATCATATTGTCGGGATCATGTGCATCGTAAACCGTGATTCCATCTTTATAATGAGACGTAACCAACCAACCATCGACATAATGAGTATTGTGTGGAATTACACCTTCCGTTAAAGGCTCATTGATCTTGTCCGTTTCGATAACGTTATTCAGATCGGTTACATCGTAAGCAGCTACATATCCACTTCCTATCTCATCAGTTGTAAAGGCGTAATTACCATCATCAGAAACCCAAACGTTGTGTGCGAAATTTCCAACCGTTGGCCATGTTCCCAGCTCAATCGGATTAGATGGTGATGATACATCGATTACGCGCATTCCGTCAGTTAAGCAAGCAGCCCAAAGTGTGTCTCCTCTCACAAATCCATCATGCGTGTAATAGTCGTTCCAAATACCAAGTTCAACCGGATTCATTGGGTCCTGAGTAAGGTCGAGCATAATTGCTCCTTGCACGGAACTTGTTCCAAATAAAAACGCCACGCCATTCTCATCAATAAACATGTTATGTGCCGAAGAGAACGGAAAAGTGTCACCAGTATAATAGGTGAAGTTGAGTGGCGTTGCGGGAAGGGTTGTCATATCAACGATAAGCATGCCGCCACCACCTTCGGTAACGCAATATGCATGACCGTTATAATAGAATGGGTCACGCCAAATGCTTGATGGACCACCAAACCATTGAACCTCAGACATATTTGTTGGATCGGTCACATCTATTAAAGACATCCCAGTGTTAGAACCTAGAAGGGCATATTCACTTCCGTTATAAGATGCACCACGAACTTCACTCAAACTCTCCGGCCAATCCCAAAACCCAAGCTGGGTAATATTCATAGCGTCTTGTGCCAACACTCCAGTAGAAAAAGCAGTGGTTGCCATGAAAGACAGGATAATAAACTTGAAAAATTTCATCTGATTTTTTTAGTTCTTGCAAAGGAACGATTCTTAGGCG
>JBLFWJ010000229.1:0-3961 GCA_047611425.1 Bacteroidia bacterium
CCATTTTAACCAATGGGGGTCCAGCCAAAAAAACCTTCGCCTGATCTTTTACAAAAATGGAATAGTCCGACATTCCAGGTATGTAGGCTCCTCCAGCCGTAGCGTTTCCGAATACTACTGAGATAGATGGAATACCGTTTTTTGAACGTCTGGTAATATCGCGGAAGTTGGTTCCTCCGAGGTTGAAAATCTTGGCCTGTTCGGGAAGATTAGCACCAGAACTCTCTACCAAACTAATGCAAGGCAATTCGTTTTCGCCCGCGATCTCGTTCAATCGCATCGCTTTCTGAAGTGTGGCATAATCGATAGCGCCACTTTTGTTCGTTCCAACATTGGAAATGACCATTACCAATCTGCCCGAAACGATACCGATGCCGCCAACGGTGGTTCCACCTGTACCGAAGCCTTTTCCTCCTAATCCTGCCAAAGGCAGTAATTCTAAGAACGGACTGTCTTGATCTAAAAGCAAGTCTAGCCTCTCTCGAGCAAGCATCTTTCCTTGCGAACGTGCTTTGGCTATGTGGCTTTCACGTCCTTGAAAACGGCTGTCTTCTAAATGCCCGTCAAGCTTCTTGAGCAAATCAAGCATGCCTTCTCGGTTGTCTTTAAAGACTTGGGTATTGGTGTTTATGTTCGATTGAATTGTCTGCATTTCAATTCGCTATTACTTCTTCGTTAAAATCAATCTTATTGAAATTGGCCATTCCCTTTTCTGTGAGTAGTGGGATGGTGAGATTCCAAATGGCACTTCTCGCTTGATTGTAGAGATTGCCCTTTTGGTCACGCAACTCACGCTGTGTGAGCCAGAATGTGATGATCATCCAAACCGTTTCGGCCAGTTGCTGGTATTGTCCAAGTCGAGCTTCAGGCTGCATATTTCCGGAGCCAACGGAATAATCAATGATCGCTTTGATGTATTTAATCTGATTTTTGATGTGCTCTTGCATCGCGTGAGCAATCAACGGATAGGCGCGGGTCACTTCTAGAATATCCTGTTGTAAGAAACGGTATCGCTCGTACAATTGAAGCAGTGGAACCAATTGTTGATGAATATTCAATATGGAAGGAATCATCTGAACAGATTCGAGCATGACGTTTCGCTCTTCGATAATCCGTTCGTGGATCGCGATGATCAGATCTTCCTTTTTCTTGTAGTGATAGGTCAGATTTCCGAGGCTCATATCTAACTCGGTGGCAAGGTCTCGCATGGTCACGCTCACGAATCCTTTCTTATTGAAAAGCTCTACGGATGTGCTGATTATACGTGCCTTTGTTTCTGACATTAGTACAGAAAAACCATTATTGATGACAATAATAGTACAATTGTACTAATCCGAAGTTAGAAAGTTCCTTAGCTCAACGATTAATTTCCAATACGCTTTCAATTCAGTTTGCTTCGGAGCTTGAAAACCCAAGCGGGAAATGCCATTCTGTGAATAATGGAAACGCAATCTCGAAGCATGAACATTCGAGGAATTTCCATTAGGTCCGTCCTTTTATCAACCATTCCTGACATTGTTGTAAAGGCTAGTTTATAATGTCGATTCCCAACATTTTTGGATCGCTGGTTGTAATCTGCTTCTTGTCCATTTGGATAGCAAAAAGACAAGCACTCTTCTACAGTGTTATCTTCAATCCAGCGCTTTGAAGTTGACATTTGATATTCCATTTCATCGTCACTCACGTTTTCATTCATTATTACGTGATCGTGATTGTGAGAGCCAATTGTTATCAATTCTTCCTCCGCTAATTTTCGAAACTCATTAGAATCCATTACTTCATCGCTCCAAAACTTGAAGTTGAAACTGGTCACTGCTTCTACGGTAAGGAGTTGGTCAATTTTTAGCATGAATGACAATGCTTCTGATGCCGACATTAATTTGAAATCATCAACGACTGACCGATAGAACTTAATCCGTGTTTCCTCATTTGCATTGGGTGATAGCGACCAATGTTTATGGCTAAAACCTTGTTTACAATTAAGGATGGCTAACTTGATTCGATACGTGTAGAATCGCTGTTTCTTGGCAATATGATTCGAAGAAACGAAGATTGTGGCTGGGACTCCGTGTTTCTTAAGAATAGGAAGAATTACATCCAAATTATCTTTGTATCCATCATCAAAGGTTAGATGCAACCAAGGATTGTGGTGGTTGAATCCATCTTTTGAAATGGCAATAAGTTGATCCATGGTTAGAAAGTCACAACCCAATACCTTGAAGCTATTAATTGTGTTTTCAAATTCGGATGGGGTTAAATGGAGCGAGGGAATTAATTTCTCCCCCTGATGCTCGGTCACATTATGTCCGTAAAACACAACCCCTGGTTTTTTAAATCGAAATACGAGATTAAGAAGGCGCTGCTTGATTGTCATTTAAATGAGGTCAAAATCACTGTCAATCCTTTCCCAAAATTTTGGCTGAACTGAAAAAGCTTCCTCGAGTCTTTTGTCTTTGCTGTGATAAGCAAATGTTGGTCTTGAGATGTAACCACCGAACTTGGAGGTTAATGAAGAGCTCAATTGATTGTCAGTAGTTAATAAATAGAGATTATAACATCCGTGATGTAGTCCCCAGCGGGCAATGGATCCGACTAAACGAACCTTTTCCGACATGTCAGATCCGGATAAGCTGAGTACAGAAATATTATTGTCAGATTTGAGTTTGATCAAACCTTTTGCTTTACAACCCGATGCTTGGAAGATTTTATAGCTGTCTTTGTCAGGAGCGGAAAGGATACGCCAATCAAAGTATTCTGGGTTTTTAATTGTGCCAGGTTCAGAGTTCTTGGAATAAAAATCTACCAATTTTCCTTTGTCTAGTTTTTGGACCGAACAGGAGGTAAGTGGGTAGCTATGCTTTCGATAAGGGTACAAAAGCCGATCAGAAACGATGTTTGTGATTGCCCGCATTGAGCCGGGCATAGACTTTACCCAATTACGATTGTTGCCAGGAAGAAGAGGTAGTAAATGACTGATGGCTTCTTCCCCTTCCGACCAACCAAACTTTTTGAAAATACCTAGTGATTTATGATTGCAGAATGTGACATGCAGGTCGCCAAAATTCATCCATTCTTCTGTCATTTTTATCCCAATACCCTGCCGTTGGTATTCAGGTAATACGGAAAAGTCTACGTACCAACATGCTGTTCGAATTTTTCCTTCGACTATTATTTCAAAAGGAATCATTCCAGCGTGAGCAATCACTTTTCCTTCATCCTCTATCACTAGAGGAATTGCATTTGATAACTTTTTTGCTCGGTATAGCCACTTCCAGTGTGACTTCAATAGGTTGGTCCTACCGGGGTACATGGAGTCATAAAACGCGGAAAGCTTCGATTCATCGACTGAGAATGCTGAAACTATAGAGCGCTTGTGGATGGTCAAAATTTGGACTAGAATAAATAGTTCCGAATGCCTAAATGTAGGCATCAAAATCAGTAGTGCTGATACGAGAGATTCTAAACTGGAATTGTAATCTGCAAGATTTACTTCCAAGTATAAATCACTCCAATTAATCCATTTCTATTTTAAATGCTGGAATTCTTCACTCGAAATCTCATAACCCACCAAAGGATGACCTTCGTTGATTCCTTCACCTACGAAACGCATACCCAGTTTCTGCATAACGCGGGAGCTGGCTTCGTTTTTAATCATGGCGTGCGCAACAATTTTCTCTAACCCTAATTGATTAAAACCAAATTCCAAACAGGCTTTTCCGGCTTCGGTGGCAAAGCCTTTATTCCAATGTTTTCGGTGAAATCGATAACCGAGATCAACATATCCTACAGGCTTTCTTCGCAGTCCACACCAACCGATGTTCTCTCCAGTTTCCTTTAAAATGCAAACCCAACGGCCCATTCCTTCTTTCTCAAAGGCGTCATAGTTCTTGACGAATTCTCGGGTGGCTTCAATCGACTCAAAAGGAGGGTCCCCAGTGTACCGAACTACTTCTGGATCATT
>JBLFWJ010000230.1:0-3960 GCA_047611425.1 Bacteroidia bacterium
GGACTCAAAAGAAGCACGGGCTGAGAATCGAAGAACGGAAATCATCATCGCCCCAAAGCTGGACGAGCTACTTGAGATGTTAGAGCAGAACTAATAGGCCAGTTCTGACAATGAACTAGTCAGGCTGAGCCTAGTTCGTTTATTTCTGGGTTTTCGAGATGCGTTATATCCGCTCCCTTAGCAACTGCATTAATCATGGCTTTGCCAATTCGTGTGGTGTTTGTGAGCCCATTGCCCATCACCAATTCAAAGATTCCCCAAAACGGTTTAATGACCGTGTACATGTTCTGATACAATGGTGTTTTAGATTTAATTCCGCGCATTGGTCGAATGGCCCCAGGTCTGAACATAAATGCATTTTTAAAGCCCATTTTTAAGAGGTCATTTTCCGTTCTTCCCTTCACATTCTTCCACATCGCCCTGCTTTTTTCCGTGCTGTCGGAACCCGTTCCAGAAACGTAAATGAACGTGCCATTCGGATTTCCCTCTTTGTATGTTTTCGCGAAGTTGACGGTGTAGTCGTATGTAATTCTAGTGTAGTCTTCCTCGGTCATTCCCGCAACTGAGACACCAAGGCAGAAATACACGGCATCCATTCCGGCTAATGCATCCTTAATCGAAGAAGAGTCAAGGAAATCCTTCAGCAAAACCTCTTTCAATTTCGGATGTTCCATTCCAATCGAAGAACGATTTACAATCAAGACTTCCTTTACTCGATCATCATCAAGGCATTCCAATAGAACACCTTTTCCGATCATGCCCGTTGATCCTGTAATTGCAACTTTCATTTTATCAAACGTTAAATTTTTCCCCCGTTAACTCCTCAGACATTTTCCAAAGTTTCTCCGCCTCATCCCGTTTTTTCGAATACGCGGTGGAAAAAGCTTTCCCAGGTTCGCCCTTCATCTCATTAAAACCGGTTGGGCCGTAAAAGTCACCACCAATAACGTTTTCGTCCAATGCAGCCATAAGCGTGGGCAATGCCGCATATTTTGGTTTGTGCGTAACCAGTGGCATCAAAGGCGTAGCCAGCAAATACAGTGCTTTTGGAATATATCTGCCCAGCTCGGTATCCGAAACACCGGGATGTGCGGCAACAGAAATCACACTGCTTCCAGCTGCATTCAATCTGCGTTGCAATTCATACGCAAACATGAGGCAAGCAACTTTGCTTTGATTGTATGCCTCGGACTTGGAATAGGACTTTTCCCAATTAGGGTCATCGAATTGAATTCGGCCATTCTTATGGGCAATGCTGCTCAACGAAACGATTCGTGCGTTTTCTGTTTTCTTCAGAATTGGAAAGAGCAAATTGGTCAACAGAAAATGGCCCAAATGATTGACGCCAAATTGACTTTCAAAACCTTCCTCCGTTCTCATCAAAGGCGGAATCATAAGTCCCGCGTTATTTATCAGGAGGTCAAGTTTATCGTGCTTTTCAGAATATGCTTTTGCAAATTCTCGAACTGATTTTAAACTATTGAGGTCAAGCCTGATGAATTCGAGGTCAGCGTTTGGGACTTCATTTCGAATGTCAGCCATTGCCTTTTCAGCCTTGTCCTTGTTTCGACAAGCCATAACAACCTTACACTCTTTGCCGGCCAGTGCCAATGTGGTTTCGAAACCGAGTCCTGTGTTGGCGCCAGTAACAACAGCAATTTTCCCCTTTTGTGAGGGTGCTTTGTCCAAAGAGAAACTCATTCAGGTAGGAGGTTAATTCTTCACGAATCTTCTAACGGAAGTTCCTTCATCTGAAGTGATTTCCACAACGTAGATTCCAATTTCCAGACTTTCAACATCTAAATCAGTCCGATGTTTATCAATCTGAGCTTCGAGCATCAACTTTCCTGAAATCGAATAGACTTTAATAAACGCAGAACCCGTTGGAAGCGTGATTGAGATTTGATGTGTAGCTGGATTCGGGTATAACTCAATCTTGCCCTTATTTGATGCTGACAGGCCAACAAATCCTTCATTTAAAACTATTTCCGCCACGACTATTGGAGTGCGGTCAGCGTTGTTGTACATGTTTCGGAAGGTGTCAATCTCAGCAGAATTATAGCTGAACATTTCATCGTTCCATTTTGGTGGAAGCGTTTGATACAGTAATCTGGCCCTTACAGAAAATGATCCTTGGTAGCCTCCTGTCGGTATGTGATAGCTGATCTGATCGGTGCCACTTCCCACCATTCCGTTGTTGTTGAAGTTGAAGTCAGCGAGAACGGTTCCGGCCAAAATGGTAGTGTCGTAACTCGCATGGCTCGTACTGAAACCAATCGGCACTAAACGGTTGTCTTTAATTGGATGATCGGCTCTTTCCAGAGTCGTGGTGACATCATTGTTCACATCTCCCATTACCATCTCATAAATCTGAGCATCGGCTTCGCTTCCAATCCAATCGTAGTGTTGCTCATACGTTGGATCTTGACCGAATGCCTCGAAATGGTCATTCAAAGTTCCTGATTGGAAGATTGTATCGCCAGTTGCATTTAACATGACTACTTCTAGTACAACTCTTCTACTTGGATAGCCTGATGGAAACTTGTGCCCTGCCTTGTTTAGTAATTCTACATCAACAAAAATGGTGTCGAGCGTGATGCTTGAAATCTCGACATCCATGTCTACAGAGTTTAGCATTAACATATCGGTAGTTCTGGAAATAGCTGAATCGAATTGTGCAGCAGATGCATCAATATCAAGTTCCAACCGATGTTCTTTCATAATCTTCAACATAAAAACATTGGCTCCGGCAAAATGGTGCTTGCTAAAGTTTTGTCTTGGTGGAATACCAGGATAACCTGCTATCAGTCTTACGTTATCTGGGTACTGTGGCATGTGGCAGCCCTGACAACTCAAAGTGTCGTTATAAACTGAATTCAACCATTCGTGGTAAGTGGCCTGCTCTACAAATTCGCCACCCGTCAGGTTTCCTGAAAGATCCACCGTATTTGTAATCAACGTATGACACCCAGCACAAGTCTCGCTGGTACTGATGTAGTCGTCTTGTACAGGCCAATATGCGGTAACCCCAACCATAGGGCCAGCCAGAGGACTCGGGTATTGACCATACGCGTTCTTGAGTGTATCGTAATGTAGTTCTCCTGAAAAGTTCAGACCAACACTATCGGGCAATTGTTTGTGGCAGGCTAGGCACGAAACGCCATCAAGTGCCAAAGGATCTGAAAGCATTTCTGCAATGGAATAGTTTACTTGGCCATCATGCATGGCTTGAAAATGGCCCATTGGAGCATGACAGGAAGTACACTTCGTTTCTAGTGCAGATTGATGTCCTGGATTCACCAAAATCTCGTGGCTCACCTTTGCTCTCCACAGCGGATCTTTTGCTGAATTGGCCATCATTGTTGCTCGCCAATCATCCACTACGTTGATATCGACTCCTTCAAGAGTTACACTAGCTAGGCCATCTCCATCTCGGCCGTGGCATTCCACGCAAACACCCGATCCTGAAAACATAAACGAAGAATCCGTAGTAAGCGCCAGATCCGCATAATTCTGAATTTCAAAATCAGAATGAAACCTAGGCGATGCTTTTAGGTCTCCTGAGTCCTTGAAAATATTGTGCGAGACGAACACAATTAACATCAGTCCTACAAGCGCGAGAAGTTTATTCATCTAAATCTGTTTTGCTCTAAATAAAGAAATCCTTGAACCACGGCCCAAGGATTTCCTGTCATTCAATTATATTCTTCAATTTAAAAATCACTTAATCAAGTTGATTCTTTTGGTGAATCTCTGATCGTTATTCAATACCTGAACGATGTAGATTCCTGCAGGATGATCTTTTAGATCGATTGAAACATCTGATCGATTTCTCAATATTAGGCTCTCCACAACTGCACCGTTATTATTCATGATTTCAACTGTTGAAGTACCTGACAAATCAGATGCATGTAACCAGAATTCGCCAGATGTAGGGTTTGGCCAAATGTTCAAGGGATT
>JBLFWJ010000231.1:0-3958 GCA_047611425.1 Bacteroidia bacterium
TCAATATTGGTTCATTGCCATGCATTTGATGAGTAGTACGAAAAAGAGTTTTTCGGCCAAAGAGGTGCAACGCCAGCTGGGGCACAAACGGTATCAGCCTATTCTCTATTTTTCACCACTCTAAAAAGTCACACGCATGCAATCAATAAAACCTATGAAATTCAATCTTCTAATCACGATATTGACTATTGGATTAATGGCTTCCGGTACTTCTAATTCTAAGGGGCAAAATGCGGATGTCAGTGCCACCGAAAGTAAAAGAGTGCTTTTTGTATGCACCAGTGTCGATGAGGTAAATGGAATGAAAAATGGGACATTTTTGTCTGAAATTGCAGTACCATTTATTCTACTGGAAGAAGAGAATTTTAAAATTGATCTTGTGTCTCCCAATGGTGGAGCAATACCTATTTACTACAAGTTTGACACAACGGAAGTGATAACTCGGGCCTTGGAATCTGATTATTACAATGAAAAGACACAAAACTCATTAACACCAAATCAAGTAAATCCGAAAGACTACGATGTGGTAATTATACCTGGAGGGTACGGACAGTTTTGGGACATCCATGAAAGTGAATCGATAAATAAAATAATTGCAGAAATCTATGAGAACGATGGAGTAGTGGCTTCATTAGGACATGGAACGTCATCGCTAGTTAACGTCAAATTATCCAATGGAGAACCTTTTGTGAAAAACAAAACGCTCACATGTTTCCCTAGTTGGTTTGAAAAGGAAATAATGTTTGAAGCAGACCACGGGAGGTTATTACCCTTTGATATGGAAGTAGAGCTTGAAAAAAGAAATGCAAACCTGAAGAGAGTCGACAAGGCTACCCGAGGCAATGGCGAAATAGTGGACGTAGAAAACAGATTAATTACCGCATCATCCGCAACCGGAGGCGAGTTCATTGCTAAAGAAGTAATAAAAATGATTGGTGCCTCTTCGAAAAGTGGCCAATGAGTACTTCGACAGGCTCAGCACAGGCTTGTCGAAGTGTCGATATAAGCGGAAAGACACAGAATGCTTGTGGTACCTGAGCGGAGTGTCACGCTGAGCGTAGTCGAAGTGCCGAACAGACCGCTGGAGCTTTCGGCCGTAGGACGTTACTCAAGTGTCGATGTGACGAATTGTTCAGGACAAACGAACAGCCAAACTTTCTCTTGCCCATCATACCTTTGAAGGATGAAATTCCTTTATGGAATCCTGTTTACGTTGCTTACCATTGGCTCCATGGCCCAACCTGTTATTGTTACCGCCCATCGTGGTGCTTCGGCCTACGCACCGGAAAACACATTGGAAGCGGTGGCCCGAGCGCTCGAAATTGGCGTTGATCGTATTGAAGTGGATGTGGCAACTTCCAAGGACGGAATTGTTGTTTGCTTGCATGACAAAACCTTGGATCGAACATGTCAAGTTGATGGCGATGTTCGAGACTTCACATTCGAAGAATTAAGCGCGGTAAAAGCCAACAAAGGGTTTGAAGCCGATTTTCCGGAAGCCGTAATTCCTTCGTTGGAATCCATCATCAACCTGATTAACGCTCAATGCGAATTGGTAGTTGAGATAAAGAGTGGAGACGAACACTACCCTCAAATTGAAGAAAAAGTTGCAGCTCTAATTGCTGAGCACGATGCCTACAAATGGACATTGGTGCACAGTTTCAACGACAAGGTTTTAGATCGATTGGAAAAAATCGATTCTCGGGTGCGTCTGCAAAAGTTATTCGTGTTCAGATGGAGATGGCCAGCCATTATTCAGGACTTCAAATTCCATGCTGGAAAAACCAGCAATTATCAGGTTGAAGCGTTTGGCGTAGCGAGTAATTTCGTGAAACCAAAATTGGTGGAAGAGATTCACGAGTTGGGAAAACAGATTCATGTTTGGACTGTTGATGAACCAGAGGAGATGGAGAAATTGATTGAGATGGGCGTGGACGGAATCATCACCAATAAGCCAGATGTTCTAAAGCAAGTTCTAAAAGGAAATGAATAGTCTAAAGCAGTTTTTTATCAGCGCATATGTGACCTATTGTGTGGTCGTAACAGGGTTTGGCGTGATGTCATTATCAAATGGAGGCGACTTCTCAATTTGGCTGGCGGTTTCCGTAGCTACGGCACTTCCAGTGATTTATTTTGCTTGGCTTTACTTGAGCTCAGTGCCACGAACATCCCCAGGTTTAGTAGGTGTTACGGGCGGGATTTTCATGGTGACCATGTATTCCGTTTATACGTCATATAATTCTGGAGTGGCATCACCATTGCCTTTGTTGGCCTTGTTTTCGTTGGTTGGATGGGCTACTTATGTTGGGTGGTATTCTCATTTGGGCGATAGAAACGAGGCTAAGCTGAAAGTTGGGAAGAAGCTGCCAAAAATGGAACTGGAGAACTATGCGGGCGACAAAGTGTCAAGCGAAGATTGGAAGGAAGAATCCAGTTTAATACTTTTCTACAGAGGCAACTGGTGTCCGATATGTACGGCTCAAGTTCAAGAGCTGATTGAATACGAGGACCGCTTTGAAGGGCTAGGAGTGAAGATGCGATTTGTGAGTCCGCAGTCGCATAAGAAGAGTGAGAGTTTTGCAAAGAGAACCGGAATGAAAGCCGATTTTCTTGTTGATCCAAAAAACTCGGTCGCTGAGAAATTGGGCATCTTACATAAAGGTGGATTGCCATTTGGTTTTCAGGTTTTGGGCTACGATAGCGATGTTCCTAAACCAACCATCATCATTACGGATTCAGCAGGGAAGATTAAGTTTTTGGATCTCACAGAAAACTATCGGCTTCGTCCAACTCCGGGTGATTTGTTGACGGCTATTCAATCCTAATTGCTTCGCTGAGGTACGAAGCGTCTCTTCAATTTCGATGGGATTCACCTTCTCAAAAGGAACGAAATGAAACGTCAAACCATGCCGATTGTACTAACGAGACCCTTCCTTCGTCAGGGAAACAAAGGGGTACTGCAACGGTTCTTGGTCGCTGAGGTACAGAGTATTTCAACTGCAACAATTTATTTTGATACTAACTCACTGTCAGTCTAGTTGAGAAGCCCTAATCAAGGAATTGCTATACTTGTAGTATATAAGTGTCATAATGACACGAAGTAATAAATTAAGATGAGATTCTCTCTACTAAGCTTATTCAGTCTACTATTCGCAGGTCAAACATTTGCTCAGTGTAGCGTTAATGTGGGACCCGATACCACAGTTTGCGGAAGTACGTACACCATAACGGCCATCTATTCTGGTCAAACTGGCCTCGATTCTTTACAAATCACATACGATGCTTCTCAAGGAGTGAGTGGGCTAAGTGGATCACCGAAAATTTACATGCATTCTGCGATTCAAGAAGTGCCATTCAACATAGATTGGCTTTATCCTATTGGCAATTGGGGAGCTGATGATGGTATTGGTGAAATGACCAACATCGGTGGCGATACGTGGGAAATCACCATTCACGTTGAGAGTTATTACGGCTATCCGGGAGGCACGAATGTCAACGGTCTTTGGATGGTGTTCAGAAATGCAGATGGTACTTTACAAGGCAATGACAACAATGACGAAGACATCTTCTTATTCACTTCTGGAGGAAACACCTCCGATTTTGGAGGCGTTACAGGAACAGATATTCTTGGAACGGATGGGATTTTGGAATGGACAACAGGAGCTTTTGGAGAGAGCATAGCAGTGACTTCTTCGGCTATTTACGGAGTTCAGTATACCGATGGTCAGGGCTGCACGTATTATGATGAAGTAGGCGTGGAGATTACAACTGGGTCGGCCGTTGTGGATCTTGGACCAGACACAGCAATTTGTAATGGCGGTTCAATTACATTGGATGCTGGAGGGGGATTCAGTTCTTATGAATGGTCAACATCAGAGACTTCACAAATGATTGATGTCTCAGCATCAGGTGACTATTCGATTACAGTTACAGATCAGAATGGCTGCACCGGCTTGGA
>JBLFWJ010000232.1:0-3881 GCA_047611425.1 Bacteroidia bacterium
GGAATAGCCAATTCAGATGCACATTGGCGGGTGTTGGTTAACGATGTAATGTTTGTTCCTATGGATTTAGGGAAAATTGCAGGAGACAGACGCTATAATATGGATGCTTGGGATGGATATGAAGGAGATCGCGGCCGTATTCTCGACATCGTGGAGCAAGACACCGTTCGGAATCTGGTGGTCATTACTGGCGATATTCATACCTCTTGGGGCATTGATATCGTCCGCAATCCGATGGATAGAAACGCATATAACCAAAAGACAGGGAAAGGAGTTGTGGGGATTGAGTTTGTTACACCAAGTGTCTCTTCACCCAATTTGGATGAAATGCGCGGAAAGTTGGTAGCAAAACTGGCAGTGCCGTATCTCAAAGGACTCAAGAATAATCGGCATCTGCACTTTCTTAATACGATGGATCACGGCTATACACTGCTCGAACTTACCGAGGAAGAAGCCAAGTGCACTTGGATTTTCATGCGCACGGTTAAGAAACCGTCACTAAAAACTAAGCCTTTCCGTTCGTTGGCTTTCCCGTACAATGGCCGAGGGTTGGAAAAACGCAAGCCGTAAGCGCTAGGACGAAAAGATGTTTTCTGCTCAGACTCTACTTTCTTTTATGATGGTGGCGGCTGTTGCTGATGAATCTTCTTGATTAATTTAACAGCATGAAAGCGCTGTTTCTATTTCTAACCATTTGTTTTTCATGTTCTGTTTCGGCCCAAACATGGGCACCTTTTCCTTTAGATGAAACTTCGGAGTGGAGAGTAGAAAACACTTGGTTGACTGGTGAGGAATGTGTGATTACCGAGCACTATAACTACTACGTAAGCGGACAGCAGACACATGAAGGTAACGAGTATCATGAGATCAGCTATGATGGGATAAGGTGGTCACAAGCAGCTATGCCACCCGATCCACCATGTATTACTTGGCCGCCCATACCAATTTCAGGAGTACGAGGTCTGTTAAGAGCCGAGGAAGGCAAGATCTACCAAGCCAGTACGAATGGCGAGTTTGTTTTGTACGATTTTACCATGGAAGTTGGTGATACTGTTCAAGGGTTCAATACAACTTTTAGAGTTGATTCTATTGACCAACTGTTGGTGAATGATGACCCTTGCAAGAGATTCTGGGTGGTTGAAGGGATTTGGCAAGGGTTTTCAGATCAACCTATATGGATTGTTGAAAATGTCGGTCATCAACACGGCCTGTTTGAGTCAATGTATCAATTCGAGAACAGTAGCAACTTATGTTATCGAGAAAATGGAACACCCCTCGTCTATAACCCGTTTTCACAAGCCTGTTCCATCACCTCGATAGAAGATGAACAAATTGATAAAATGCTAGTCTCCCCCAACCCAACCACGGGCATTTTCAGAATAGAAACACCCCAAAAATCAACTTATCGGATTTACGATTTATTCGGAAGAATGATAAAACAAGGTCAAACTACGGGAGCGTCTGAAATAGACCTTTCATCAGCGCCAAGTGGTATTTATCTTATTTCTGTTGAGAATGAAAAAGGTGTTTCAACTTCCAAATTGCTGAAGCAATGAGAATAGCACTGATCATATTATTAACGGTCGTTTCAATTTCATGTGGCGCACAAACATGGGCGCCATTTCCTTTAGATGGAACTTCTGAGTGGAGAGAAACTCAAGGATACCGAACTGGAAATTTTTGCTGGGCTCAGTATGAGAGGAATCTTAGTGTTGGAGATGTAGTCACTTTTGATGGGCAAGATTACACTGAGATTAACTTTTCTGGTGTGCAGTGGCGAGAAAGCATTGAAGGTCAATCAACACCCGAAGTTTGCGATCAGCCTCTAGCATCAATAGTTGGTGTAGCTGGATATGTGAGGGCTGAAAACGGCAGATATTACAATTACACAGGAAGCGTTGAGGAGCTTTTGTTTGACTTTACCTTAAGCGAAGGAGACACCATGTGGTTTCCCGAAAGTGTTGCCATTGTAGATTCGGTTGATCTAGTAGTTGTTAATGGACAATCGCTTAAACGATTATTTTATGAACCAGGTACTTCTGGTCTGCTTTGGTCGATAGAAGGAATTGGACACAACCTTGGTTTTTTGCAACCCGTGATAAACTTTGAGGGGTTTTCTGAGCTTAACTGTTATCGTGAAAATGGAACAATCTCCTATCCTGAGAATGTATCCGAATGCTCTATTGTTTCGGTTTCCGAAGATTCAAAGCATAGTCTAAGCGTTTCCCCAAACCCTTCCACGGGGATTTTCAGAATTGAAACATCTCAAAAATCGACAATTAAGATTTACGATTTGTATGGGAGATTGGTGTTGCAAGACTTGCTTAATGGTTCTTCAGAAATAGACATTTCATCAGAACCAAGTGGTGTTTATCTTATTATGGTGGAGAACGAACAAGGCCTTTCAACCACAAAGTTGGTAAAGCATTAGATTACTCTTTTGTCCAACAAAAAAGGCGCACAACTTAGTTGTACGCCTTTTATCATAAAAACACTTAGCGTCTCTGCGCCTGAGCGTGAAATCTTAAACGCTCGCTTCGTCCTCGTTTTTAACTACTTGCAAAGCTTCTTCGGTTGTTGCTTCATCGCTTTCAACCTCTACATCTTCTTGAACCACGGTACCAGAATAAATTCCGCCACCATTTGTGTTAGAAATGCACTTTAGAATATCGTCCTCAGAAAGCAAACTTGCATCAAACGTGAAATAACCAATTCCTTCGTCAAAGTTTACTTCGCTTTTACCCATGCCAGCCAGTTTTCCGCAATCTTTCTCAATTGGACCTGCACAACCTGCAGGGCAACTCATGCCTTCAATGTTAACCGCTAAGGTTGTTGGGGTTTCCATTTCTTCTACGCTCATCATTTCAACAGCTGTTTCATCAGATGCTTCTGTTCCCGTTTGTCCGCAGCCAATAAATAGCGCTGCACTTGCCATTATGGCTATTGATAGTATTCTCGTTTTCATTTTTGTGTTGCTTTATAAATGTTTGAACTATTGATATTGTCGATTATTGCTTGAGAATTTGTGGCCGTAGAGTTAAAGGAAACTCTTGCTTCATTTGAACCAAGGTCAACCTCAACGGTCTCAATTCCTTCAACCTCTTCAATCAGGTTTTTTACGGCATTAGAACAATGTCCGCAACTCATCCCTTCCACTCCTAAAATTGTTTTATCGCTCATTTATTTGTCAAAGTTAAGATATGTACATCGAGATTTAGCATGACGCATATCACCTGTCTAACACATTTGAATGCATAAAGTTTCTGTGTGATAGGATTAATGTAACACGTTTCTTTGCGCCATGCAAAACTCGCTACGCAGTTGGTTGCTTCTCGTATTAATTGGAATCATTTGGGGGAGTTCTTTCATTCTGATGAAAAAAGGGTTGGTGGTTTTTTCTGACATGCAGATTGCATCCCTAAGAATGGGGATGGCTTGGTTGGTCACGCTTCCGTTTCTGTTGGGAAGATTTAAGGAGATATCTAAA
Source organism: Bacteroidia bacterium (assembly GCA_047611425.1). Classification (GTDB taxonomy): domain Bacteria; phylum Bacteroidota; class Bacteroidia; order UBA10329; family UBA10329; genus JBLFWJ01. Next base: position 3,488 of record JBLFWJ010000232.1, read on the forward strand.
AAGCAATGGCTCGTTTTGCTTTGTGTTGGCTTACTCGGAAATGGCGTGCCAGCATTTATGTTCGCCATTGCGCAAACTAAAATAGATAGCTCTTTGGCTGGAATGCTGAACTCCTTGGTGCCAATTTTAACCATGGTTTTTGGTTTGCTAATGTTCGGTTTAAGAACCTGGTTAAAGCAGGTAATTGGCCTTGTAATAGGTTTTCTTGGAGCGCTATTACTAATTGTAATGCCAGGCGGAATTGATGGTTTTCAGCCTGCCGCTTTGCTCATTGTAGCTGCAAGTATGTGTTACGCTTTCAACCTAAACGTTGTGCGCAAGTACTTGTCTAAAATGCCATCGATGTTAATAACCGCTGGTTCATTTCTATGGGTTGGACCTTTCTGTCTGGTTT
>JBLFWJ010000233.1:0-3812 GCA_047611425.1 Bacteroidia bacterium
GCCTTTCTTGGTTTTAACAGTCACTTTGCAACCAGAACCTTTCGTGTCAACCGACTCAACGCTACTGTTGGTCAGCACCTTCATTCCATTCTTCTTGAACGTTCTGCCAAGTTGCTTGCCAACTTCTTCGTCTTCAACAGGAACGATATTTGGCATGAATTCAACGACAGTTACATCAACACCAAGAGTAGAGTAGAAGTAGGCAAACTCTACACCAATGGCACCGGATCCAACTACGACCATTTTCTTTGGAAGTTTGTCTAAAACCAAGGCTTCACGGTATCCTATAATCTTCTTTCCATCCTGTGGAAGGTTTGGCAACTCTCTAGATCGAGCCCCCAACGCAAGAATTACATTCTTGGCTTTTACCTCGGTTGCTTTTCCATCATCTCCAGTAACAGTAACGGTTGTACCGTTCTTCACTTTTCCGTGACCTTTGATGTGGTCAATCTTATTCTTTGTGAAAAGGAACTGAATTCCTTTACTCATTCCATCGGCAACACCACGGCTTCGCTCTACAATTTTCTTAAGATCCGCCTTCGCATTTCCAACGGTAATTCCGTAATCCTCAGCATGATTCATGTATTCGAAAACCTGCGCACTCTTCAAAAGAGCTTTGGTAGGAATACATCCCCAGTTAAGGCAAATGCCGCCTAATTCTGAACGTTCTACAACGCCAACTTTCATTCCCAATTGAGATGCTCTGATGGCTGCAACGTAGCCTCCAGGGCCGCTTCCAATCACTATAAGGTCGTAAGTCATTTTGTGTTTTTCAGTTTGATGATCCCTTGTAAAGGGAGCGCGAAATTAAGGGTAATACTTGTTTAAGAAATGTATTGAAACTAGATTCATTCGCATAAAAAAAGGCTGCTCACAAATGTGAACAGCCAATAATTTAGTTGGTTCAGTTTACTTGTTTAGCACCAATTTCTTAATTGAAATTCCCTCTTCGTTTTGAAATTTAACAGTGTAAATTCCATTAGGGAGGTCACTCAATTCCAATGTTGTTTTTCCAGCTGCTGTACCTGTTTCAGAGATTATCAGTTTTCCGGTAATGTCTGAAACGGAAATGCCAGTGTGATCAAGTCGAGTGATGAGATTGACGAATCCATTGGATGGATTTGGAAACATCTCAATAGTAGAAGTGATATCACCATCAAAAATTCCGGTTGAGCCCGTTCCGATGTTTATGTCGTCCACATACAAGTAACTCTCCCGGTCACTCATGGCTTCAAACTTCACTAATACGTGTGGTTCACCTTCGTAAGTCGTCATGTTGAATTCAACGAATTCCCATTCATCAGCATCAGGTACGAAGTTGCTGTGTGTGACTTCAGTCGTGTGGAGTGAATTTCCTTGTCGGCTAAATCGGATGTTCCAATTTTCGCCACAATTCTTGGATACATACACGCGCATTCGCTCGCTTGAATCATCTCCGTTTCTAGCAGAATGTGCATACCAGAAACTAAGCTTGGCATCTCCAGATGCAACCGTGCTCAGGTTGAATGGTTGAGAGATCAAAGAATTAATTGCGCCATCGGTTATATTTCTCAGATTGATTCTTGTCGATGCAGCACCAGAATGCGCAGCATTAGTCGTTCTAAACCAAGTGCTTGATGTTTCGTTTTCAACGCTCCAATCCAAGTCCGGATCTGTAGGGTGGTCAGGCCAATCCGCATACTCCATTCCTTCCATAAATGGAGCAATAGTATTTGAACTCGTTCCAGAAACGGAAATAAGTTCGGAGTAGGTTTGGCTGTCAGTACCAGTTGAATTTGTAACGGTTAAAGAAATTGAATGATCTCCAGGTGTATTAAAGATTACCAAAGGGTTTTGTTCGTCACTTGTTGCAGGATTACCACCTTCAAATGACCAACTCCATGTCCAACTTCCGTCTACCTCAGCATTATAAGATTGATCAGTGAATTGAATTTCAGACCCAGGACAAACCTGATCTTTATCAGAGGTGAAGTCCGCTATAGGGGCACAGATGTTTACAAAACCAGCGTTTGTTCCAGTTGCAATTAAATTGGATTGTTGCCAAAGGGTTCTTCTATAGTAGCCAAGACTTCCACCATCAGTGGAGTTTAATGCCGAATTCATGCGAGCACCTTGGTTCATGGTAAACATCCTGCCACAGGTTGCATAATCCATGTAATTCTGAACATTATCCAGCGATCCGCAGCTTGCCTGATCTAGAACGCAGTTTTGGTCACTTCCTATTGTATTTGGAGTATCGCTAACCCCATCATCCGAAAAGCAATTTTCCTCCACAGCATTTTCATTCGTACTTCCCCACGTGTGGGCAAGATTTAAGTAATGGCCGATTTCGTGGGTCAATGATCTACGAGAAAAATTGCCACCGTTACTTTCTCCTATCCCACCAAATTGAGCGTTTCTTATTACAATTCCCTCGTTGTCTTGTCCGGGAGCAGATCCTGGATAATAGGCATATCCACCAGCACCAATGCTAATATTATCGACAACCCAGATGTTGAGGTATTTGCTTGTGTTCCAGCTTATCAGATTTTTTACGTTCTCACCGGCATCAAACGTTAGTTCAGTTTTGGTCCTGGTAACTCCGTCTGTGCAATTTCCATTGGGATCTTTTTGTGCCAAACGGAATTCAACCTGAGTATCAGCCTGAATGTTGAAGAATTCCGGGATGATTTGATCTGAGTCGTCATTCATCAAGCGAAAATCCTCGTTGATAATTTCTATTGCATTGTCAACCTGATCCTTGGTAATGTTTTCATCGCCTCCGTTATGCATTACATGAATCACAACCGGAATTATTTTGATACCACCTCTATTATTGGCGTATGTCTCGGTGAACTCAAGTGCTTCGAGATGCATTTTTCGTTGCAATTCCGATTTGGAGGAGTCATTGGCAATGGCCTCGTTATTAACCTGTGCGCTACCGCAGGTATGATTTTGACCCAATGTTGTAGATGAGAGGGCAACAAGATTGATCAGTAAAATCGATAATGACTTGATATTCATTTGGTTACTTTGGTTTGCGTTAAACCCTAAACGGTACGTAACGTATTAGGTTCTTTTAACGAAATGCAAAATTACAAGTTTACTGACGGATGTCTGTCTTGTGCTAGACCTACCACTTATTGACGTACATCATATTTAGGCTTGTTATCACTCAGGCAAGCGGTTACTCCATTCAGTCATCTTTACTTCAAGTCGATATAAATTACATTAACCTGAATATTGTGTCTTGACCTTGAAACGAATATTGATACCCACCGATTTTTCTCCTAACGCTCAAAAAGCAGCAGATTATGCGGTCAGATTGTTCTCGGATGTATCTGAATTGGTTCTTGTTCACACATATCAGATTCCTCATTCTGGAGCAAATGTTTTGATTAGCGTTCAGGACCTTCTTGAAAAGAGGCTCTCAATCTTCTGCAATTTGAGAAAAATAGAATCATCAATTTGTTTCCAAATTCCAAATCGTCATTATCCGTTGAAGCGAGGCTTGGAGAACCTCAAGAAGTTCTTCGCAGAATGATTACTGAGAAAGAAACCGATCTTGTAGTCATGGGAACTCAAGGAGCCACTGGACTAAAAGGAATATTAGTAGGAAGCGTAGCATCTTCGGTTATGGAAAGTTTAAATGCACCTATCCTGGCTATTCCTATTGAAGCTGAATTGCATTTACCTAAGAGTATTGCATTTGCTGCCGATGATAAGAGTCTTTATATTTAATGATAGTCCGTAAAGCTGCCACTAAGCTCTATTCGTTAGAAAAATGAAAAATAAACTCGTTCTAAATTCAAATAGTGAGACGCTTCCTTCGT
>JBLFWJ010000234.1:0-3795 GCA_047611425.1 Bacteroidia bacterium
AGTGGGAAGTCCCCGAGATCTATGTTGCCTATCTTTGCCATTTGTAAATCGGCTGCAAAATTACCAATTCAACGCTCTATCAAGGATTAACTCGATATACCGCTCGTTCGAGCTGGCATGGCTTGATAGTATTCGTGCTTTTATGGTTGGGGAGCTTATCCATTTTCTCTTTTTTCGGGCTTATTCTGGTACACCTTTTTATGGGAATTCCGGTTCTAACTGAGCCTGATTTAATCGATGAAATAATGCAACCTCAGAATCTCGCTTCTGCTAGATTACTTCAAATCGTTACAAGTTTCGGAGCGTTCGTTGTTCCAGGCTTGGTATTCACGAAAGTGGTTGGGTTTGATTTTGCCACAAGGAAGAATGACATGCTTCTAATCCTGTTTAGCATTCTTATTCCGTTGGTTGCTTTTCCATTAGTGGATTGGTTGGCAACTCTAAATGGACTTCTCACTTTTCCAATTGAGTCGATTGATGATTGGATGAAAATGAAGGAGCAGCAGGCCTCTGCGATGTATGAAGATTTCCTTGATATGAATGGCCCAGCCGATCTTGCCATCAATTTGTTAATGATGGCTTTGATTCCTGCAATCGGAGAAGAACTCCTTTTTCGCGCTGGGCTTCAACAATACTTGGGAAAGCATTTAGGAAATGGTCACGCAGCAATTTGGATTACCGCATTCCTTTTTAGCGCGATACATTTCCAGTTCTACTCATTTCTTCCAAGGTTTATCATGGGTGCTGGATTGGGCTACCTATTTTACTTTGGAGGAAATATATCCTATGCAATTTTAGCGCACTTCTTGAACAACGCTGCTGCCGTGATAATGGCTTATTTGAGCGGTCGGGTTATTTCCGAAGACACATTTGAAAACCTGGGATCCGACATGTCTATTTGGGTTGTTGGTGGAATTGGTTTGGTCGGAATTATGATGTCTATTTTCTACAGAAAGTCGAAAATTGGGACATAAAAAAAGCCCGAAACCAACGGCTTCGGGCTTAATATTCGTTTCAATTTTGAATCACTTTTGAGCTTCCTTTTTACTGGAGTAATTGATTTTAAGTGCATTCACTTTTCTTAGCTCTTGCTTTACGTCAGTTACAATTCCCATTCTGGTCGTCTTATCAACTTTGAATGAATAAGTAAGCAGTGGAATCTCCGCTTCGTTCGTTTCAGCTTTAACGGCCTCAACGTAAGTAGGAATGTCCTTTGGAGTAGCAAATGCATCATCAAGCTGAATTCTTGGCTCAGTTCCCAATTGGCTTTGCAACATCTTAATTGGAGGTCCAATGTAGATGTAAGCAACCAAAGACTTTCGTTCCAACTTAGCTACTTCCGTTGCTGCTGGAATAGATACCTGAACCTTCAATGATGTTTCCCTCATCACGGTGGTTACCATGAAGAAGAAAAGCAGCATGAATACAATATCCGGCAATGAAGCAGTGGATATCGCTGGCTGTGGCTTTTTACCTTCTTTCCGGATCTTCATCAGTTTGTGCCTAAGTCTTTTGGTTCCGCTTCAGAAATTTTCTGAGCATATACTTTCTTGATCGCTTTGGCAGCATCTGGGTCGGTAGCCTTCAAATCAGCATACGACTTTCCGAAATTGGCCATTGAAGCCTCATCTCTTACTTCTCTATATGCAGCAGCCAATTCGTTTTGAATGATGATGTACAACTCATATGTTGTACCCTTATCATTCTGCAAGGAAATCACGCCCTTACTCAACTGCTTCACGCCTGGTAAATACTTCTTTACCAGTTTAAGATCCTTTGGCGCCAATTTGTCAATCGGCTTAAAGGCAGGAAATCTCATGTCATCCTGATTGTTCGGATAACCAATAATAAATTCCTTCGCTTTTTCTCTGAGATCCGTTGGATCCAGCAATTCACCTTCTACAAGTAATTGATCATAAGCGTTGGCCAATACAACAAACACATTTCGTTCGTTAATGGGTGGCGGTGGCTCTTGATCCTCTGGAATTGGAGGTGGAAGTCTTCTAAGAAGACCCGTGTCCGTATCCATAGTTGTGGTTACCAAGAAGAAGATGAGAAGCAAGAACGCGATGTCGGCCATCGAGCCGGCATTGATCTCCTGAAGTTCTCTTTTGCTTCTTGCCATGTTACTTGATCATTTTAGATACCTCTGAATAGACGATGCTAACCACCGCTACGGTACCCAGTATATAAACTGCATAAAGGCCCATTCCAACCTGCTTTGCTGTCTCTGGTGTCAACTCCATTTTAGAGGGGTTGGCATCGGTAGCAAGCACGAATGAAATGCCTAATACAACGATAAGTAGTCCGATTCCGATTAGCGCGCCTTTCGCCCCTTTAGGGTTTTGCGCTAACTGAATGACTGGAAAGATAACTGACGCAGCCACTGCTACTGCTAATAATATATAGCAGATGATAATCCCGTAATTTACCATGAAGTCTCCCATAGCTCTTTTCTTTTTTTATGGGTTATTATCCTTTTGATTGATTCTTAACCATGATGTCCATGAACGTGATGGAAGAGTCTTCCATGTTGTTCACCATACTGTCAACCTTGGCTACAATAAAATTGTAGAAAACCTGAAGGATAATAGCAACGATCAAACCGAATACTGTAGTCAAAAGTGCAACCTTAATACCTCCAGCTACAAGTGATGGAGAAATATCACCTGCTGCTTCAATGGCATCGAACGCACCGATCATACCAATTACTGTTCCCATGAAACCAAGCATAGGAGCCAACGCGATACAAAGTGCAATCCAAGAAAGGCCTCTTTCCAACAATCCCATTTGAACGGAACCGTAGGAAACAATTGACTTCTCAACCATATCCAATCCTTCGCCTGAACGGCTTAGACCTTGGTAGAAGATACTTGCAATCGGACCTCTAGTGTTTTTGCAAACTTCTTTAGCTGCATCAACACCTCCGCTGTTCAAACCATCCTCAATACTTCCAAGAAGCTTCTCTGAGTTGGTTGTTGCTAGGCTCAAGTAAATGATTCGCTCAATACATAATGCCAATCCAAGAATCAACACCAAAAGAACGATGCCCATAAATCCGGCACCACCTTCAATAAATTTTGTCTTAAGGACTTGGTGAAATCCTTCAGGCTCTGCAGCAACTTCAGCAACTGGCGCTGCCTCTTCTTCAACTGCTGCGGCAGGTTCATCTTCTACCTCAGTAGACATTGCTTCGGCTTCATCTGCAGCCGCTTCAACTTGAGTTGAGTCTTCCTGCGCAAACGTATTCGGAACGTAGGTCAGGTTTATCATTAACATAAGTGCCAATAGGGCATATACTTTTTTCATGGTATCGTTGGTGATTTAGGTTGTGTTCTTAGTTATTGTCTATTTCAAAATTCAATTTCATCATTCTGCGGAGAGAGCGGGATTCGAACCCGCGAAACCCTTTTGAGGTTTACACGCTTTCCAAGCGTGCGCCTTAAGCCACTCGGCCATCTCTCCAAAATATGCCTAACGGCCCCCTTTTTCGGGCGGTGCAAAATACAAATTTTGTATAGTGACCAAAATCAACTTATCGTAAACTGATTTCACCTCTAAGCGGTTGTTCTAGCAAGGTCTTTAACTCGTTATTTTCATGTCCCTGACCCATTAAAAACATCAATTTCGTAATGGCCGACTCCATTGTAATGTCATGTCCACTTACCACTCCAAGCCTTTTCAAACGGCTGGTGGTCTCGTATCGTGCCATCTCAACTCTTCCTCCTTTGCATTGCGTTATGTTGAAAACGACAATTCCGTCATTTATTATATCGGCAATGGCTTGGTTGAATT
>JBLFWJ010000235.1:0-3761 GCA_047611425.1 Bacteroidia bacterium
AAACGCGCCAGTTAATCCTGGATCAGAATACTGAGCAAGGAACGGTAATGGCGTTTGATATGAAGTATGGACCGGACATGCTTTTATCTGCTAGTTTGGACAAATCCATCAAATTGTGGAAAATTGGTATCGTGGAGGAAGACCTTACGAAAAAGCGCAAAAACCGAAAACAACCTGAAGAGCTAATAATTATTGAAAATACAAGCTTGGTAAGATCGTTTGATTCGGTGCGGGTTGAGCAACCAATTCCAACCATCGCTAAAGAAGTGACTTCAGAAAAGGCAGTTGAACCAGTTGTGGAAGTTGATACCGTTGAGCCAAAACCTATTGTTTCTGCTGAAATGGAAATAGCTAGCGTTGATACCAGCGTGGTTTTAAATGTTGATGAGCCGGATGTTATTAACGATACAATTGTGTTGGTCGAGGAGGATAGTATTGAAGAGCTCGCGATTGTTGCACCTTTGAAACGAGAGGTATTTGATGAAATTCCGGAAACGATTAATGGAAGGAGAGTTACAACTGTAAGACATGAACATCGATTAGCTTTCACGAATAGACATATTACCATTAAGGTTTGGGACGATCAAGTGGTAGATGGCGATATCATTTCCTTGTTTGTCAATAACGAAGAAATCCTCGAACATTTTTCCATTAAAGAAAAACAGCACTTGGTGGAGTTTAACGCTGGTGATATGGATAAATGCTACATCTTTTTGCATGCCCACAACTTGGGTAAAATTCCACCCAACACTGTTACCATGATAGTAAGTGATGGTTCACAGCAGCATAGGATTCAGCTACGCTCTGACCTGAAAGGTTCTGCAGCAGTAGAGCTCAAATTCAATTAATCAATACATCCTCAAGTGAAGAAAAAACTGATTTGGTTTCTTATGGCCTTCATAGTCATGGGGCTGGCAACTTCTTACCATTCGGACATTCCACTGGAAGAACTGAAAGAACGCTACACATACTCTGATTCTGAGTTTTGGAATCACGAAGGAATGCCGATTCATTATCGCGTTTCTGGTAACGGGAAACAGACGATTGTTCTTTTGCATGGTACCGCATCCTCATTGCATACATGGGAGTCTTGGACTAATAATCTTCGTAAGAATTACAGGGTAGTAAGTATGGATTTGCCTGGTTTTGGATTGACAGGTCCAGAACCAAACAACAATTATAAACCAGAGCGTTATGTCCAGTTTGTTGATGATGTTTTGAATGAAATTGGAGTTGATTCTTGCATTATTGCAGGCAATTCTTTTGGCGGATATGTGGCCTGGAATTATGCAGTCACACATCCTGATAAGGTGACAAAACTTGGTTTACTTAACTCAAGTGGATATCCGAGAGATGAAGAGAGCAGTTTCGATTTTGGTTTTTGGATGTCTAGTCAAGGTTGGGCCCAGCCTTTTGTTCAGCGATTTACGCCTAGGCCATTAATTGCCAAAAGTGTTCGGAATGTCTATTTCGATGAAGACAAGATTACCGAGCTAAAAGTGGATCGGTATTTCCATATGCTTTTAAGGACTGGAAATAGAGCTGGACTTTATGGAAGGTTAACCCAAGTTAGAAACACCAACTCGGCAGATATTAAGAAGGTTAAATGTCCAACTTTGATAATGTGGGGAGATCATGACAATCTGGTCAGGGTAGAGGATGCAGGTCGCTTTCATGTTGATATTGAAAACTCAGAATTGCTGATTTACGAGAATATGGGCCATATCCCGATGGAGGAAATTCCTCAGCGATCTTGCCGAGATTTTCGAGCATTTATCGAAAAGTAATTCTCTAAAGTTCAGCAGCTAACCTGCTTCCTTGGTCAATGGCTGTTTTTGCATCTAATTCTGCAGCAACATCTGCTCCTCCAATCAAGTGAACGCTAAGACCTTTGGCAAGTAGAGGTTCGTACAATTCGTTTTTACTGGTTTGGCCAGCGCAGATGATTACATTATCAACGTCAAGAACGCGCGAGTCTCCATTCTGGGTGATGTGTAGACCATCGTCATCAATCTTGTCATACTGGATTGCGTTGATCATTTGCACACGTTTGTTCTTCAGTGTAAGGCGATGAATCCATCCGGTGGTCTTGCCTAATCCTGCTCCAACTTTAGAATCTTTTCGTTGCAAAAGGAAAATCTCCCGAGGTGGTTTTTCATTTTTCGGAACGATTCCTTCAACCCCTCCACGTGCTTCGTTCGTAGCGTCAATTCCCCATTCTTCAAGAAATGCGGCTAAGTTCAGGGAAGTGCTTTCTCCGTCATGTGCTAAATATTCCGCAACGTCAAAACCGATGCCTCCTGCTCCAATAATGGCCACCTTATCTCCAACAGGTTTTTTGTCTCTCAATACATCAAGATAACTCAACACTTTAGGGTGATCAACACCTTCAATTTTGGGAGAACGGGGTGAGATTCCAGTTGAAAGTATGATCTCATCGAAGTCAGACAAAGTATCTTCATCTGCTGCTGTATTCAGCTTCAGGTCGACTTTTGTCAACTCAATTTTACGAGCGAAATACCGAATTGTCTCGTTAAATTCTTCCTTTCCAGGAATTTGCTTGGCGATGTTGAATTGCCCGCCAATCTTATCCGAAGCCTCAAATAAGGTGACTTGATGTCCACGTTCTGCTAGAACGGTGGAAGCCGCCAAGCCAGCTGGTCCAGCACCAACTACTGCCATCTTTCTAGGGTTGGAAGTTGGTGTGTAATTCAGTTCCGTTTCGTGGCAAGCACGAGGGTTGACCAAACATGAAACGATTTTGCGTTTGAACACATGATCCAAACAAGCCTGATTGCAACCAATGCAGGTGTTGATCTCATCGGCTCGGTTTTCCTCCGCTTTCTTCACCAAATGTGAATCAGCTAAGAATGGCCGTGCCATCGAAACCATGTCGGCATCACCACTAGCCAATATTTTCTCGGCAATATCAGGCATGTTGATACGGTTGGTTGTGATCAACGGAATAGAAACCTCGCCTTTCATTTTACGGGTTACCCATGTAAACGCACCTCTTGGTACCATGGTGCCAATGGTGGGAATTCTGGCCTCGTGCCATCCAATACCCGTATTGATAATTGTAGCTCCAGCTTTCTCCACCTCCTTTGCCAATTGAACAACCTCAGGCCATGTGCTCCCACCTTCTACCAAGTCAAGCATGGAAAGACGGAATATGAGGATGAAATTCTCACCAACGGCTTCGCGCGTTCTGCGAATAATCTCTAATCCAAATTTGATTCGGTTCTCATAACTGCCTCCCCATTCATCCGTTCGGTGATTGGTTTTCTTGGCGATGAATTGGTTGATCAGGTATCCTTCTGATCCCATGATTTCAACGCCATCATAGTTGGCGTATTGGGCCAATTTGGCGCACCGAACAAAATGCCGAATGGTTCTTTCGATTCCTCGCTTGCTTAACGCACTTGGCTTAAAAGGGGAGATGGGTGATTTGATAGCACTAGGAGCCACAGCAAATGGACTGTAGCTGTACCGACCTGTGTGTAGAATCTGCATACAGATTTTACCATCGTGGTCGTGTACGGCCTTGGTAATTACTTTGTGTTTTTCGGCCGTTCGCTTGTTGGACAATCGACTTGCAAATGGACTTGTCCAACCTGCAATATCAGGAGCAATTCCACCCGTCACGATTAATCCAACGCCTCCTGCTGCTCTTTCTCCGAAGTAGGCCGCCATTCGGTCGTAACCATTTTTAGCTTCCTCTAGGCCCGTATGCATGGAACCCATCAAGGTTCTATTCCTGA
>JBLFWJ010000236.1:0-3753 GCA_047611425.1 Bacteroidia bacterium
TGCTGAAAAATGTCAAGGATTAATAGGCTTCGGTCGTAAATTTTCTTGCTGAAGAAATTCTCAAGGTTCCGCATTTGAGATGGCGTTAGCTCATCATCAAAAATGACCATGTTGATTTCATGCTCATCAACGTAATCCTTGATTTCCTGAAGTTTTCCGGATCCAACAAACGTTTTTGAATCCTGCTTTTGCAAGCGTTGTTGGAACTGCTTTTTCGGCTTTACTCCTAACGTTTCGGATAGAAACGCAAGTTCATCCAAGTATTCTTGGGCTGTTTCGCTGGTTGTGCCCGGCAATGCTAATCCTACAAGAACTGCCGTTTCAACTTCTGTTGCTGTGCTGTGATAGTCTCCCAATTTCTTTTACCAATTATTTATGGTCATGTTGAGCTAGTCGAAATACGACCATTAGAACCATCCCCTTCCTGAAAATCCTTCCATAAAGGGCCAAGGAATGCGTGAAAGAATCAACAACAATCCAATTCCAAAAAAGATTACAATGTTCTTATGTTTAGCAGCATCGTTGTCCAGTTTCTTCAAACGAATTCTTCCTATTGTGATCAATACAATTCCGATGATCATCACCGAAAGGTGCTCCACCGTCCAAAATCTCAATACAGGATCTTTCATTGCAGAACCCATGTTCATCAACCCTGATTGAACAATCGGGCTTACGAAATAGAGCACAAAACCAAGCAACAACATTATGTGACACGAAATCAGGCTAAACAACGAAAGCTTGTTGTCCATTGGCCCGTATGCAGCGCCACTTGCCATTCCGGAAATGGCCTTTGCCAAGGCCCCAACAATAAGGATCAAAACAATCCATCTTAACCCTGAGTGCGAATGAAGTAGAATATCATACATAGCGGTGGTTTTAGAGCGTCAAATGTACGAAGGCTGTGGGCTGTGGCATCCTATGCAAAACAGTAAATTCGCAATCCTTGAAAAAGTCGATATGAGAAGATCCTTATTGCTATGGGTTTGGTTGCTGAGCGCGTTCTTTTCGTCCGGCCAAGAAACCTTTCCTAGAAACGGGGTAAAGGATGACCCTACCACCCCACACCTGTTTATCAATGCAACGGTTCATGTTTCTCCTCAACAGGAAATCCTGAATGGTTTCTTATTTGTAAAGGAAGGCCGAGTTGTAAAGACAGGTGCGGGCACGGCCGATGACCTTAAAAAGGGAGCAATCGTTCATGATCTGAAAGGCCGGCACATTTATGCTTCTTTCATAGAGCCGTATTCTACCTATGGCGTGAAACAGCCTGAGAAGAAAAAGAAGGAAAATCGAGGGCCACAATACGATGGCAAGAAAACTGGTGCTTTTGCATGGAACGATGCGTTGAACCCTGAGAATGATGCTTCAGAGCTTTTTGAACCAGATGCGAAAAAGGCGAAAGAACTTAGAAAATTAGGCTTTGGAGCCACCGTTTCTTTGGTTGATGATGGCATTTCAAAAGGTACTTCGGCATGTGTTTTAATTGGAGATGGTCAAGCGCATGAAAACCTGTTGCAATCTAAGGTAGCGGCACATTACTCTTTCAAGAAAGGAACCTCGCATCAGAACTATCCAAGTTCATTGATGGGGTCAATTGCACTGATTCGTCAAACTTATTTTGATGCGGAATGGTACTCGGGTAATCCTGATCCCTTGAAGGAAACCAACCTTGGGTTGGAAGCATGGAACGCTACTCAAAGTATTCGGCAGGTTTTCGCGGTTACTGATCTGCTGAGCACATTCCGGGCAGACAAGGTCGGTGATGAATTCGGTGTTCAATACATCTTTAAAGGCAGCGGAAACGAATACCGAAGAGTTGAAGCGATTAAGCAAACTGGCGGGTCGTTCATTATTCCATTGAAGTTTCCAGATGTCTATGATGTGGAAGATCCTTATGACGCCATGCTCGTGGATTATTCAGACATGCTGCACTGGGAATTGGCTCCAGGCAATGCTGCCAAACTGAAAAAAGCTGGGGTTGATTTTTGTTTTACAACAAACGGACTAAAGAAATCGGAAGATGTTTTGAAAGCGATGAAAGCCGCTTTAAAGGCTGGTCTCGATTCATCAGACGCAATTGCCGCTTGGACTACCGTTCCTGCCAAAATGTTCGGTCTATCTGACCTTGGAAGTTTGGATGCCGGAAAGGTGGCCAACTTCATTATCACGTCAGATAAAATGTTCCGAAAGGATAGCAAGGTTCTCGAGAATTGGGTTGGTGGAAACCGATACATGATCAACGAACCGACCGATGAGAAGCTAGATGGAAAGTATAAACTCACTGTCGGTGCTAGTTCTCAGATTATTGAAGTAACCGGTACTTTGGATAAACCAAAGGGCAAAATATTTGGTGAAGACACGCTAGACGTGAACATCAAGATTGATCATGAACTGGTTACGATTTCTTATCGAGAAAAGAAGAAGGAAGACGTTTTGAGGTTGAGCGGCCGCAGGTCAGGCGACACCTTCGTTGGCGAAGGAAAAGACAAAGACGGTAATACTGTTAAGTGGTCTTTAGTACGAACTGGAAATCTCGACCCTAAAGAAAAGAAAGAGGACAAAAAGGAAGAGGCGCCTCCAACTACAGCGGCTGTTGTTTTCCCGTTCATGGGTTATGGAAATTTGGAATTGCCAAAAGCAGAAAAAGTCCTGTTTAAGAATGCCACAGTTTGGACAAATGAATCTGACGGTGTTGTCGAAGGCACAGATGTCTTGCTGGAAAACGGCAAGATCAGCGCGGTAGGAAAAGGGTTAGACGGAGCTGGCGCCAAAGAGGTTGATGGTACTGGAAAGCACCTAACGGCAGGCATCATTGATGAGCATTCGCACATCGCGATTAGCCGCGGAGTAAATGAGGGAACGCAAGCCGTGACTGCTGAGGTTAGTATTGCCGATGTTGTCAATTCGGAGGATGTAAACATCTACCGTCAACTTGCTGGTGGTGTGGTCGCTTCTCAATTGCTACACGGATCGGCAAACCCAATTGGCGGGCAAAGTGGATTGATCAAAATGCGTTGGGGTCAGTTGCCTGAGGACATGAAGATAGACTGGGCTCCTGGACACATAAAGTTTGCCCTTGGAGAGAACGTGAAACAAAGCAATTGGGGCGACCTGAACACCGTTCGTTACCCTCAAACAAGAATGGGTGTTGAGCAGGTTTTCTACGATGCATTTCATCGAGCCAAGGCTTATAAGGCAGAATGGGCGGCTTACAATTCTTCAAAGAAGAAAGGAGCGGCACCGAGAAGAGACCTCGAGCTGGACATTGTAGTTGAGATAATGGACAGCAAGCGATTCGTCACTTGTCACAGCTACGTTCAAAGTGAGATCAACATGTTGATGCACGTTGCCGATTCTATGGGTTGGAAAATGAACACGTTCACGCACATTCTAGAGGGCTACAAAGTGGCCGACAAAATGAAGGCACACGGTGTGAATGGATCGACATTCTCAGACTGGTGGGCCTATAAGTTTGAAGTGAATGATGCCATTCCGTACAACGCGGCCATCATGCACAGCCAAGGCGTTAATGTGGGCATCAACTCTGATGATGCAGAAATGGGAAGACGCTTGAACCAAGAAGCTGCTAAAGGCGTGAAGTACGGTGGAATGAGCGAAGAGGATGCTTGGAAAATGGTGACGTTGAATCCAGCCAAAATGCTCAAGCTTGATAAGCGAATGGGATCCATTAAGGTTGGAAAAGATGCCGATGTGGTGCTTTGGTCAGACAATCCACTTTCCATTTATGCCAAG
>JBLFWJ010000237.1:0-3717 GCA_047611425.1 Bacteroidia bacterium
CCGTTTCTAGTTAATAGACGAATTGGGGTTGAGTTTTTTTAGAATGCACGCATTGCATTTTATGTGTTGTATATTCGTTACTCACCACCAACCTCACATTATGCGTCTTATTTTTTCATTACTTATTGTAGCTGGTTTTGCCTCACAAGCATTATCACAATCAACAATATTTGTTAGAAATAGTACTTGGCAAGATTTTGATGTTGCCGTAACTCAATCTGGTACACTCACTGTTGCCACCGAAGAATGGGAAGTAGGCGATTCACTTGTTAGAGGTTGGTTAGAAACTACAGGCCAAGAAGTTTTAACAGTTAACCGTTCAAATACAGCGGTTCCCGAAGGGGATACAGCCTTCTACGATATTGACCTCATCGGAGAATTCAATACGCTTACCATTAAGCTAAGAGTTGCGGGAGTTATAGGTGGTAGCACCATGGACTTTACCATTGCTGGCGATTTGTTTTCTGTTCCATTTTTCAATGATGATGTGTTTCATGAAATACAAACAACCTTGGCAGGTAAAGACGTAATGCTAAAGTTTAAGGCTGATAATGACGATTCCAATATGGATCGAAACGTCCGATTTGCAATACACGATTTGCCTATTTACGAAATTGACCAAACTGATTTTGAAAATCCCAATGTGGTTAACGCCATGTATTACAATATTCAAATGATCACGTTTGGCATTTCTGGGATGCCACAAGCAGATGATCGTGGAGCGTTGTTGCCAGCTCAAATTTCCCCTTATCAAGATGTAGTAGTTTTTTCAGAAGTCTTTGATGATGTTCCTAGAGAAGAAGATTTAGTTCCTGCAATGGAAGCCGCTGGTTTTCCTTATCGCACGGAAATTTTAAACGCAGCAGGTTTAATACCAATACCTACAAATGGTGGCGTTATGATTTTTAGTCGTTGGCCAATTGAAGTTGAAGACGAAATAGATTTTGCCGAATGCGGACAAGCAGCCCAAGATTGCCTGGCCAATAAAGGAGTAAAGTATGCCAAGGTGAATAAGCTTGGTAAGTTCTATCATATATTTGGAACGCACATGGATGCGGGAGGTCAAGAGGACGATATTTTTGCCAGAAGAACCCAAATGGCCGAAATCAGAGATTTCATTTCAGATTTGGAAATTCCCGAAGGAGAAGCTGTGATTTTTGGAGGCGATTTCAATACAGAGCCAACAGGTTCTGATATGGATTACAGAGCGTTTTTAGACACCATGAATCCTATTATTCCAGAACATATTGGTTTTTATGAATCTAATTTCAATGATGATTTCGGACTAATAATTGACCACGCTTGGGGAGATAGAACACACCTAGTTCCAACCACCATTACAAATGAGGTAATCACCATGCGAAGCCTGGACCCAGTGCTGTGGGATTTGTCCGAATTCAGCGACCACAGATGTATTTTAGGACGATACATGTACCCAGATATAGCCAAGACCGGAGGAGACACACTCATTTGCCCTGGAGAGAATTTGACGCTATCTATTACCACATCTTATCCTGTAACGTATCAGTGGAGTAAAGATGGCGTAGAACTCGTTGGAGAAACGAACTCAGAATTGCAATTTATTAGTGCGCTAGAATCTCAATCAGGCGAATATTCTTGTTTAGTGAGCTATGATGTTCTGTACGGAACGGCCACAGATTCATTAAACGCATGGTTTTATCCTGAAGGACCAGAAACAGTAGAGGCAAGGTTGAATTACGAATTCGGTGATGTTGAGATAGACCAAGCTCTTTGCGAAGTAGGACTAGGGGAGTATAAGAACGCTTTCATTCAGCTGCATCCAAATCCAGCATCAAACAGATTGTTTATCAATCTAGCGGAGTCTAATCTGGCAGGAGATCTATCCGTTTTTGACACAAGCGGTAAGCGGGTATACCAATCCGTAATTCAAGGAGCTGGTGCGGTGCTAAATATCTCCGAGTATGATAGTGGCTTATATCTGGTAGAGTTCAATTCTGAAAAAGGATTGTTTCATCAACGCTTTGTTGTTTATTGAAGTGTCTCTTCCTAAAAAAGCCAACCTTTTTAGGAAGAGACAATGAATGCTACTGTTCAACAAGTTCAGGGTGCCACAGAACTGGCTTCTTGGCTGTAAGGGCCAAGTCGGTCTCCATTGCCAATGGCTGCCACCCGAAACCGATAAAAGGCAGGTAAACTTGGATTCGAACGAGTCCACAAGGCTATCAAGCACTTCTGTAAATAAATAGAGTAGAGGTTAAACGCTTTCAAATCACTTAAAAATAAAAAAGCAGTCACTCCGTATTTCGGTGTAACTGCTTGATTATCAAGTGATCGCGCCAGAATTACTTACTTTTCCTCTTAATGCGTTCAACTTCTGCATTTTGAAGCTAAAATGCTACCTGTGGAACAATGAGACAGCGCATTTGAAGGCATCAAAAAGCACGGAAAAGCACGAAATGTTTTACCTATTATTTTACCCTTTTGATAAAACCTAGTTCGGAGGGTTCTGTCGCGTTAATTTTGCAAAATCATGATGGTTTAGATTTGTCTTCAACCAAACACCACCAGAATGTACAAGCATCACAGATTTCCCAAAGCAATCATTCTTCAGGCAGTTTATTTCAAGTTACGGTTCACTTTGAGCTATCGAGATGTTGAAGAACTGCTCAGCATAAGAGGTGTGAAGGTTGATCATTCTACTCTACAACGCTGGGTGTTCAAATTCTCACCTCTGATTGATGCGAATATGCATAAGAGAAAGCGTAGCGTCTGTGATAGTTGGCGAATGGATGAGACCTACATTAAAGTAGGAGGCAAGGACCGCTACCTGTATCGTGCTGTGGACAAGTATGGAAACACGGTGGACTTCCTACTTACCAAACGAAGGATGAAAGGTTCAGCACAGAAATTTCTCAACAAGGCGATTGGAAACAACGGAAGGCCTCGAGTAATCAACATCGATAAGAGTGGAGCTAATTCGGAAGCTATTCGAACCGTAAACAGAAGAAGTTTCAGTCGGATCAGACGAAGAAGCTGTAAGTACCTGAACAATATCGTGGAGCAGGACCACAGGAATATCAAACGTAGAATATCGATCTGTACAGGATTCAAAGAGTTCGAATCAGCCCAGAGGACCTTAGCAGGAATTGAGGTGGTAAACATCATACGGAAGGATCAAATGACAACTTCCAGATCTACCCATTTTGAAACTTTCAAGTCTTTAGCGGCTTAAATATCGGTAAGATTGTAGATTTAAGAAACCGATGAGGTTAATGCGACAGAACCACGCACCTTTTGAAATAATTCGTTCATCTAAGTTTGGTTTATAATCTAGTTCGTCCCAATCCTTCCAACATAAACCTTTCGTATTTGTCAAATATCGGAGAGCGAGGAAATAAAGAATCCCTTGAGCTTAATATGAAGATGTCGCGTTCCATGCGTACATCAGCCAGTTCCTTGCGCAAGCGTTCAAGCTCACTTTCCTCTTCGGTCATCTTCTTGCGGCCATTGCCAGGGAAACTACCACCTTCCAAGGTTGCGAACTCGCTGCGCCAACGGTAAAGTACCTCTGCTCGGATGTTCAACTCAATGGCCAGTTCTTTGATGTTCTCACGTTGGTAACTGAGTTCTACGGTCTTTAACTTGAACTCCCTCGTGAATTTTTTTCTTGTAGTCATTTCTGTAAAGTTGTGAATTATCACAGCCTATGACTTAACTCACTGTCCGGCCAAATGT
>JBLFWJ010000238.1:0-3714 GCA_047611425.1 Bacteroidia bacterium
TTATTCTTGGAGCATAACAGGTGAAGTAACCAGCACCATAAATGTTCAACCTACTCAAACAACCGAGTATGTTATTACTGTTACTGATGATTGCTATGAGGGCGAAATAACCGACACTATTCTTGTTACCGTTGAGGCATATATCGTAATGACTTTATCACTTTCAGATACTACGGTTATGTGTCCTGGAGATGCGGTATTGCTAGAGGCGATAGTTTCTAATGGGAATAACCCAATTAATATTTCTTGGAGTGATTCTAACACTGGTTCTACAGATAGTTTTAACGCTGACGCTACCACAACTTTAACAGTTACTGCTGATGATGATTGTGGTAATTCAGTTAACGCAGATGTTACTGTTACGGTTCCTGTTTTCGATGCAATGACAAGCGCCATTCTTAATGCAGATTTAATTCTTGGCGATGGCGATACAGTCGTTGTTTGCGAGGTTTGGTCAGATACGCTGGCATCTGTGGTAAGCGGTGGCCTTCCGCCTTACACATATCAATGGAACGGCATGTTTGTTGAAGGTTCGGTGACCAACGATTCAGCTACAGTTACAATTCCTTACGAACTTGATGGAGACACTACTATTACAGGTATTCATACCTTGACAGTAACGGATCAATGCTTGGAAGAAACTACTTCAGACGTAGTAGTACAAGCCATTAATTGCGATATCATTCAACCAGGAATTTTTAATCCAAATTCAGACTTTGGTGGAACATCCGATTTCTGTGGGAACACACCTCAGAATAATGTTTTTAATCTTCCGTGTTTGAATCTTTATCCAGGGAATACAATGACCATCATGGATCGCTGGGGAAGAAAATGTTATCAGGTTGAAAATTACCATCTAGCTCCTTGGGATGGAGGTAATCAATCGGAAGGAACTTACTTCTATGTTTGTGAGCTTCTGGGTGGTAAAGAAGCCGTTAAAGGATATTTTCAATTAGTTAGATAATAGAACACTTATGAAAAAGGTAATTCTTCCATTTGTATTCATGCTCACAATAATCACAGGTGGTCTCACTTCTTGCGATATTATTGAAGACTTATTGAGCTCTGGTGATGCGACAGCTGCTTTGAAAGAGGCACTTCGCGTAGGAACCGACACGGCAATCGTAAATGGTGGTAGTTTGGATGGCTATTTTACCAATCAGGCCATAAAGGTTTTGCTACCGCCTGAAGCCGACCCGATTTTAAGTGCAATCAACCTTATTCCGGGTGGAAGTACGCTAGTTGATCAAGTGGTGTTAAAGCTGAACAGAGCTGCAGAAGACGCGGCTCCAGAAGCAAGAGACATTTTGCTCAATGCAATTCTTAATATCACTATTACTGATGCCTTAAATATTGTTAATGGGCAGAACGATGCCGCTACGCAGTTTTTGAGAGAAAATACTCAAACGGAGATTGCGGCTTTGTTTCAGCCACATATTGAGAACTCCTTAGATCAAGTTGGCGCACAATCTGCTTGGGGAACCTTAACAGACAATTACAATACCGTAGCACCAATATTGGGGCAGCCTCAGGTAAATACAGACCTTGCAAATTACACAACCAATAAAGCCTTAGATGGACTCTTTCATCTTGTTGCTCAGGAGGAAGGTTTGATTAGAGAGGATCCTCTTCACAGAGTAAGCCAAATACTCGCTGATGTATTCGGAAACAACTAAATAAAATAAAACCAAATAGTAAAAATGAAACACCTAATTACTGCGCTTGTCGCAATTGCAATCGCGCTACCAACCCTAGCACAAAAGAAGTTTGAAGGTTCAATCACCTTCGGACTAGAGTACAAAGATCTTCCTGCCGAGATGGCTGCAATGGAAGCCATGTTGCCAGATGAAATGACCACTAGAATTAAAGGCGATAAATCCCGTATGGAGCAATCGTTGGGAATGGGAATGAGTCAAGTTACCATTACCAATATGAAGACCAAATCAGGCACGCTATTGATGGACATGATGGGCAAAAAAATTGCCGTTAGTATGTCTAAGGATGAGTTGGAGAAAATGGATAAGAAGAAAAAGGCCCAAAAGCCTGAGTTTAAATATCTTGACGACACCAAAGATGTTGCTGGTTACAAATGCAAAAAGGTACTAGTAACTATGGAAGGAGTTGGTGAAATGGAGGTGTATTACACAGAAGATATTCCTTCAGGTGCCAATTCACAATTTGAAGGGTTGAACGGTTTTCCACTACAATACACAACGGATGCTGGTCAATTCAAGATTAAAATGACCGCAAAAAAGGTAACAAGTGAAAAACTTGAGAAAGGTCTTTTCGAAATACCTGAGGGTTATGAGGAAATGACTTTTGAAGAATTTCAGAAGTCAATGAGTGGAATGATGGGAGGATAATCTTCTATTTGATATCGAATATTAAAGCACTCTTCGGAGTGCTTTTTTTATGCTCAATTGGTTGTGAACAAAGCATGTTATTACACCGAAATTGACCACAAATTAAACGCACCTTTACGGGTAATGAAATTCTCTGAACTAAACTTGCACGAAAGCCTCATGGAAGGCTTAGATGCCATGGGCTTTGAAGAAGCCACTCCAATACAAGTACAATCAATCCCTTCGCTCATTGCTGGGCGAGATATAGTTGGCTGCGCCCAAACGGGAACTGGTAAAACTGCTGCTTTCCTAATCCCTGTGATTGAGCATGTTATAAAAAGCAAGAACACAGGAGTAAAAGCTGTTGTTATTGCGCCAACCCGAGAGCTCGCTATTCAAATTGATCAACAACTCCAAGGTTTAGGATACTTCGGAGGTGTTTCTTCTATCGCCATTTATGGTGGAAAAGATGGCACTTCTTGGGATTTTGAGAAGTCATCTTTACAAGGAGGTGCCGATGTAATTATTTGCACGCCTGGTCGTCTCATTGCGCACATGGGATTCAATTATGTCAACTTTGATAAGCTGGAATGCTTGATTTTGGATGAAGCTGATAGAATGCTCGATATGGGTTTTCACGATGACATTATGAAGATTGTGGAGTTGACACCTAAGAGTCGTCAGACAATGCTGTTCTCAGCCACCATGCCACCGAAAATTCGGAAGCTGGCGGATAAGCTTTTGAACAACCCAATCAATGTAGAGATTGCAGTTTCTAAGCCATCAGAAAACATTAAGCAATTGGCTTATTTGGTGAATGATGAGCACAAGGACCGACTGTTGGAGATTCTGATGGAGCAGCAGGGAGAAGTAAACAGTTGCATTGTTTTTTGCTCTCGGAAAACGGCTGTTAAATCGGTAAACCGAACGTTGCAGAAAAAAGGCTGGAAGTCACGAGCTATATCGTCTGATTTAGATCAAAAGGAACGGGAAGAAGTTCTTTCTGGGTTTAGAAATAAGAAGTTCAATTTCCTTGTAGCTACGGATGTTATGTCTCGTGGAATTGATATTGATAGTATTGAAATCGTTGTGAACTACGAGGTTCCAAAAGATGCTGAGGATTATGTTCACCGAATTGGTAGAACGGCACGTGCTGGAGCATCTGGTTTGGCCATTACGCTTATCAATAAGTTTGACGTTGATGGTTTTGGCAACATCGAAAAGCTGATTGAAAAAGTTATTGAAAAGCCTGCTCTGCCAGGGGGGCTTTCAGGACCAGAATACAACCCAGGTGAGAAAAGAAGTAGTGGTGGTGGAAACCACAAAAGTAGTGCTGGAAAGAAGCGCTTTGATAATAAAGGTGGAGGTAGTG
>JBLFWJ010000239.1:0-3643 GCA_047611425.1 Bacteroidia bacterium
AAGTTCTGGAACCTGTTCCATGATGGAGATACGTTCTCAGTTTCAGAAGAAGAAGCATCTCCAAAAGAGTTGAAAGCACTTCATGCAACTATTAAAAAGGTGCAAGAAGATATTGAGCGTTTGTCTTTCAATACATCCGTAAGTCAGTTCATGATTTGCGTAAACGAGCTTAACGATTTGAAGAGTAATAAACGCGCAATTCTTGAGCCATTAACCGTTGTAGTTTCCACCTACGCTCCGCACCTGTGCGAAGAATTATGGTCATTGCTTGGTCATACAGAAAGCGTCACGTTTACAGAATATCCAGCCTTTAACGAAAGCTTTTTGGTAGAGGATAGTGTGAATTACCCAATAAGCATTAACGGTAAAATGCGACTGAAAATTGAGCTTCCTGCAAGCATGGGAAAGGATGAAGTTGAGAAAGCTGTTCTTGCCAATGCGGAGGTGCAAGAACGCCTAGAAGGTGCAACACCTAAAAAGGTAATTGTGGTGCCGGGGCGTATTGTTAATATTGTGGTTTAACTTCAATGATATTCAGGTTAAAGACCACATTTCTTGTCCTTGCTATTCTTTTTGGAAGCATAGTCGCAGTCGAAGGTGTCATGAGGATTCTTGGATATAAGCCAGATTCTGGCTTCCCAAAGCTTATCTCTTCCATTGAGCCCAAATCTTGCATGCGGCCGGATTCATTGGTTGGTTTTTCATTGAAACCGGGAGAATACACATTCGTTTATCATAGTGGGTTTGAGTTCACCACAAACCACCTGCCAAATGGCTTTCGCGTAACCAACTCAAATCCCGACTCTATTTGTGCGATTGTTAACTTTTATGGAGGCTCGCTTTTTTACGGCCTCGGATTGAATGACGAAGATGTTTTTACAGCTAAACTTGCTGAGACGGTTCCAAATATTCTTGTTAATAACTACGCAATTTTTGGGCATGGAATGGTAACCCCGCTGAAGCTTCTGGAAAGAGCCAAGAGTAGTGGGGATTTACCCGATTTAGCTGTGATTACTTATGCCAAGTACAACCTAGCACGAAACGTTTATTCCCAGCCCTTTGCTAAGAGCATTCGATTTCATCGTAAACACTTTGGCCCGCGGACGTTGAAAGTGCCTTATGCACGAATAAGTAATGACTCACTGGTGTTTGGCTTAACTCCAATCGAATACAAGGAAGTCCCTTTTGCAGATTATTCTTCAACCATGAACAGAATACAGGGTGTTTATGACAATTATAATCACGCAAGCTTTGAGCCGGAATTGGTCGATTCAATTTTGATTACCAGGTATCTTCAATTTGCTGAGGAAAACCGAATTAAGCTCGTGTTTGCTATCGTAGACAATTATTCAGGTGGTAAAGTAGGTTATGAGCGGTTGTATAAATCTGGAGCTGAGGTAATCGATATATCCGTAGACCACGATAGCCCTGAGTTTAATCTAATGCCGCATGACGGACATCCAAATGCAAGAGCACATAGCATTTACGCGGCAAGGTGTTTTGCATATCTGTCAGCGCTCGGATACATCAGAACAGATTGAGCGGTAAGCCAGTTATAAATTGTTTCTCGGACATGGATTACTATTCCCAAGAAACAGAACGGCTCATTCTCAGAAAACTAACTGAGGAAGATATCGAAACGTGGGCAGAGTTTTTTGTAGATAATCCGAATGCCCGTTTTATTGGGATGAGTTTAGATGAGGACAAACGAGTTCTCGCTAAAACTTGGATTGAAAAGCAATTGAAGCGTTATGCTGACAACCAATTTGGGCAACTGGCAGCCATCGATAAAACAACTGGCAATTTTGTTGGACTGGGCGGAATTCTGACGCGTGAACTCAGCGGCAAATCAGAATTTGAGATTTCTTATTCAATGCTTCCCAAGTATTGGGGGAAGGGATATGCAACTGAACTGGCGGTTGGGATGAAACGTTACGGTTTGGCGAATAATGTTTCAGATAAGTTCATCTCAATCATTCATAAAGAGAATGAAGGTTCAATGAATGTGGCGCGTAAGAATGGCATGACCAATCTATACGAAACCACATTCTACGAAATGCCAGTTTTTGTTTTTGGGGATTAGGCTTTAGCCTTATGAGATGTGCTCACTAGCAAGTCATGTGATTGAGTTTTTCGATTTGGGGTGTTTTTGCTCTGCCAAAATCCAAACCAATGAAAAATTTCTCAGCACTCACCATCCTTATTCTAGCCTGTTCGGTCGCATTCGGACAAAACTACCTGCAACCGAAACTTCCCGGAAAAACTACCGGTAAAAGAGTTCCTGCTCAAAGACCATCAACCGACAACAATCGAGGTGGTGGCGCATTATGGACTGAGACTTTTACAGGAGCCACCGATAACGGAACCTCCGTGGTTACTTCAAATGGTTCTTGGGTAAAGGGCGGTACAAACGGAGATATTTGGAAGTATTCGTTTACGCCTAGCAGCGGGTGTTGGTCTGATGAGGACACAATGCCGAATACTTCCACGGCCAACACTGGCTTCCTGTTATTTGATGCCGATTCGGTGAACTGCCAGACCAATCAACCAATCGGAACTGAAGACCAATTATATGGATCTATTACAAGTCCGATCATCAACCTGACCGGCAATCCATATGTGCTACTGAGCTTTGAATACGCCTTCCGTTATTGGTGGAATCAGAATCAGGATATCAATTTCACCATCGACCTGTCGGGAGACGGAGGAGCAACTTGGCCCGTGACGTTGCGGTTGGATGAAGGCGATATCAACGATTTCCAGAGTGGCACATTCGAAATGAATGTCTCATCGGTATTGGGTGGTGCGTCACAAGCTATGGTCCGATTCAACTGGGTTGAACATTCCCACTATTTCTGGATTATTGATGATGTGAGAATCGACCTTCAGCCGGAACATGATGTCCGAATGGAAACAACATTCATTTCGCACAATAATTCAGGAATTCAGTACGGTATCATCCCAAGTAACCAAACCGGTCAGGCCATGGCTATTGGTGCAGAGGTTTTTAACCGGGGTTATGCAGACCAGACCAATCTGAACTTTACTGCGGACTTCAATGGTGGGCTATTTACAGCTACTGATACCTACGCGCTTCTCCAAACCGATTCCACTCATTACATGGAAGGGACTGTAAGTCCAGTACTTACTTCAGGTAATTATACTGGTGAGTTTGAGGTAATTTCTGACGATGACAACATCATCAGCATCAACTACGGGAACAATCTGGCTTCTCGAAATTTGAAAATCAGTTGCGAAACCTGCTGGGACGGATTGTATACGCTGGATGCATTGCCTGTTTCTTGGGGAAGTAACCCAAGCCAGGATCTAGGTGCATCCTACCCTTCAATTGGAACGAACTCGTTTACCGATGGTCAAGATGAGCTAGGGCTGTTTTCACTCTATTATGTTGATGACCCGATCACCGTTTCCGGCATCAACATCTTATTGGACACATCGAGAACGGACATTGGATCTGAGGTAGTGGCCACCTTGCACTCCGTAGATGATTTTACCTCGATTGTCCCAGAGCCAACAGATGGCTTGGCTATGAGTGATACTTATACTATCACTCAACAAGACCTCAATGATCAATCCGCTTTCATTCCTTTTCAACAGCCATATGAAGTGAGCAATGACTCCG
>JBLFWJ010000240.1:0-3410 GCA_047611425.1 Bacteroidia bacterium
TGAACTGAACGGAAATTACCTTTCTGGAGATGGGGATAATGAAGGAATCTTTGTAGACGGTGCGGGAAATGTCGGCATTGGCACCACGTCACCACTCTATGCGAAATTATCTGTTGTAGGAACTGGTGCTGCTCCCTTCACCGCTAAGCTTACAAAAAGCTCAAACAACGTTGGAGAACTCACCGGTATCGGTTTTGGTTCACAACTAGGGCTCTCAATCGTTAAGTCTGGAGTCGTTCACGAAAGAGAAAGCGCCAACGGTACGGGTAAACTACACTTCCTTGTAGATGACAATGTAGATGGTAATGATGTCGCGCTAACTGAATCCAGAATGACAATCGACCGAAATGGGCTTGTCGGTATTGGAACAACAACCCCTAACGCCAAATTGGATGTAGACGGTGGAGACATTGCTTTAAACGATGGACAACTACGATTACGGGCTGGAAACGATGGGAATCATTTTCTAGCTCATTTAGGTGGGTCTTTTGACGGACCAGTTCTTCAAGGATTTAGCACCGTTGTTCTTAGAACAGGTACGTATGGTGATGCCAGTGGTATATTTCTTCGCAACAATAGAGTTGGCGTTGGTATTGCTAATCCGACAAACGGATTGCTCCACGTGGAAGGCTTTCATGATGTAAACTTTGGTTTCGCTTACTTCAATGGGGGTGCGTCAACAGGGTTTGGATCGGGTAATGTTCCCATCTCAATTTGGGCACAGCATAGAATTGCAACGTCAGAACTTCAGGTATTCTCTGACGCAAGAATTAAAGATGTAATTGGTTTGTCTAACGCCAGCGAAGATCTTTCTATGTTAATGGGTATTGAGGTTACTAATTATACCTACAAGGATAAAATCGGAAAAGGAAACTCTGTATTCAAGAAAGTTGTGGCGCAACAACTTGAAGAAGTTTACCCAATTGCAGTAAGCGAAACGACCAATTTCATTCCAGATGTTTATCAATTAGCCGATATTCAAGATGGTATTATCGCACTCTCAATTTCAGACCTTGAAGCTGGAGATAGATTAAAACTACTTCATGAAAATGGTCAGATTGAAATTGCAGTGGTCAACTCAGCTTCGGAAGAAGGAATACTTACATCGTCCGACCATAATGGAAACGTATTCGTTTACGGTCGAGAGGTAAACGACTTTAGAACGGTTGATTACGAAGCCATTTCAATGTTGAACGTTTCGGCCACCCAGGAACTGGTAAAGAGGATCAATCAACTTGAAGAGGAAAACTCAGACCTAAAAACGGGTTTCACGTCTTTAAAAGCGGAGATTCAGCGTCTGAAGGATTGGACCAATTTTGAGGAAGGAGCGAACAAATAATCCGCTTTAATTAACCAATGTTAATCTGAATCAAGATTCAACTTTACAACTTTGGAGATATGAAATTTTACATCCTAAGTACCTTTTGCACTTGCTTAGCCCTTGTTTCTTACGGGCAGGTACGAAATGAAGTACTGGTAACCATCGGTGCCAATACTGAGGTTCATGTATTTGAGGAGATAAGCAATACAGGAGACTTCGATATACATCCAACGGCCACGCTCCACTCACGGGAACGCTTCGTTCAAGAAGGCTCTTCCAATCAGAATCTAGATGGCCACGTAATTGTGGAAGATGTTCTAGAAGTAAACAACTCCTCAGGAATGACTGTTGCTCCAACTGGTTTGGTTGAAGTTTACACCTCCTTGGATATGAACTCGGGGCACATTACAGCCAATGCTCCTATTGTAATGAAAAGTCTTCCGGCATGGACTGCCTATATGGACGACTTCTCGGCTGGTTATACCGGCACGTATTCAGGCAATCTTACCATGGAGCGATATATTGCAACAAGTGGGTTTCACCAAATGGGAGGTGCCGTAGATGTGACCAATATAGCTTCCGAGTTAAGTGAAGCTTCTCTTTATGGACCAAACATGGGACAAGTAATTCCATTGCCAACATGTAACCCAATTGCCATAGATGGCACCTCGCCTTATGGAAACATGTTTCAATGGGATGAAAACGCACCTTTTCTATTCAACTGCACGCAATCAGGTTGGTTTGTGCGTAGTACAAGTGCCATGGAAAACGGACGCGGCTACTCACTAACAAAAGCTGGCAACACCAATTTTGAATTAACCGGACCTCCGCATCTAAGTCTTTCAACCTATGGCCCGCTAGGTAACACAAATAGCTTGGGTAATGGTTTCCATTTGGTTTCCAATCCCTATCCATCCGACATAGAATGGACCGGTGTTACAGGTTTTGATGCAGCCATTTACATTTGGCAGAGCTCCGGTAGCTATGCTGGCACGTATCAATCAACCTTCTCATTTAGTGGAACGAGGATAGCTTCTCAGCAAGCGTTCTTTGCTAGAAGAAGCGCTGGTTCTGGCAATTTCAGTATTGCCCTTTCCGATAGAAGAACGGGAAGTGCAACTTATTTCAGAGAAGCGGCAAATGAAGGATTGGAAATAGTGGTGAAAGGACAGGGATTTGCAGATAGAACCTTGATCAACTTTGATAATCTTGCTTCTGTAGCATGGGACGGTGAACTTGATGCACTTAAAATGGAACATCAAAACGGGCAACCTTTGCTTGCTTCAAACAATGGAACTGACAATTACAGCGTGAATACGCTTAACATTAATCATGTTGACGAAATTCCACTGGTCTTTAGATCTGGCAATAACGGAGAATATGAGTTAGACTTCACCACTTTGAGAACCGGATTTATGCTTGAAGACAAGAAATTGAACTACTATGGTCCTTTGGGTGAATCCTATAAATTTCAACACAATACCGATGACCGCGAGGATCGATTTGTGATCCACCTAAAATCCATAGATCAGCTTGATGAAGAACCAAGCATAGGAATCTATGCAACAGATAATTCAATGGTGGTGCGCGGCAACTTAGAGGGCGATGGACGGCTAGACCTTGTAGATATGACGGGACGAATCGTTTGGTCGAGCAGCTCATTCATCAATAAGGGAACCAATGATTTCGCAAAACCAAATGTTGCGAGAGGCCTTTATATATTGAGGTTGAATCTGAACAATCAAATGTTTGAAGAACGTCTGCTTTTCTAAGCCTTTCGCCATCATTACGAATTAAAGACCTAGTGTTCTTTAAAACGAGAAGAATCAGTTAAGAACAGGATTCGGCCGATAGGAATTCGAGTACCTTTCAGGCATGTACACCACCAAAACCACATGGAAAGGCAATATGGCCTTCGAAAGCCAATTGGGAAACCATGCCATCAGAATGGATGCCAAGCCCGACCTTGGAGATGATTCTGGTGCCAGCCCAAAAATGTTGCTGCTTGCCGGTTTGGCAGGATGCACTGGAATGGATGTGGCATCCCTCCTTAAAAAAATGCGGGTTGAGTATGATGCATTTGAGATTG
>JBLFWJ010000241.1:0-3279 GCA_047611425.1 Bacteroidia bacterium
TTGCCAAAAGTATAAAATCTACATGTTGATCATATCGCTTTGCCGACAATCATTTAAGCTTCACTTCCAGTCCTAATTGATCCTGGATATCGTAGATCAACTGTTGTTCTGGTTTTATTCTAAAGTTCTTGGAATGCATGTCTACCCAAGTTCCTTTTTTGTCTACAACCCTCAAATTAACCTTGCAATTACCAGGGTTGTCAGTTAAAAACGTTTTCAATTCTGAAATGTTCTCAGGTTGAACTTCTTTCAACGGCATTGTGATGGTTATACTGTTGGTCTTGGTCTCTAGAATATCATTCAGCAATTCGACAGAGTTCAGCTTGAACTCCTTCTCCGCAGGAACGCCATCGGCTTTGTTTCCGCCCCATCTGCGTTCTTTCCATGCTCCTCTTATATACAGGAAGAACTCAACATCTAAATACTGACGGAACTTTGTATAATCCTCTCCGAAAAGACGAAATTCCATTGAGCCATGTTTGTCCTCAATTTCAAAGAATCCCCAAGGTTTATTTGTCTTGGTCATTCTGTGCTGAACGGCCGTGATGATTCCCGCAAACTTACATTCGCCAGGGTTTTTCTTAGCTTCTTCGCTTTCCAGAACACCGAGGTGGATGTTGCAAAACCGTTTCATGACCAACTCAAAATCGTTGAGTGGATGACCGGAAATGTAAACGCCCACAACTTCTTTTTCAGCTTTCAGTTCTTGGATGTTGCCCCATTTTTCGCAAACTGGAACGTGAGGTTCTGGAAGTTGAACGTCTGATTCTCCACCAAAAAGAGAAACCTGTGAGCTGTTTTCAGCCGCTTGCGTACTTGCTCCAAATTTGATGGCTTTTTCCAAGAACGGGCCTGAGCCGTCATCATGAAAATATTGTGCGCGATGGCTATTCTCGAATGAGTCGAATGCTCCAGAAATAGCCAAGCTTTCTAGTGCCTTTTTATTTGCAGAGCGCAAGTCAATTCGTTTCGTTAAATCAAATATTGAATTGAACTTTCCACCTTCTTTTCTCTCGTTGATGATGGCTTCAACTGCACCTTCACCAACACCTTTAATAGCGCCAAGCCCAAAGCGGATTTCGCCTTTATCGTTTACTGCAAACTTGAACTGACTTTCATTCACATCTGGCCCAAGAACTTGCATTCCCATTCTTCGACATTCGTCCATAAAGAAGGTTACCTTCTTTATGTCGTTCATATTGTGCGTCATTACCGAAGCCATGTATTCGGCAGGGTAATTTGCTTTCAGGTATCCAGTTTGGAATGCTACAACAGAATAACAAGTAGCGTGAGATTTGTTGAATGCGTATTGAGTAAATTCTTCCCAGTCGCCCCAGATTTTTTCGGCAATTTTCAGGTCATGCCCATTTTTATCACATCCATCTAAAAACTGAGGTTTCAACTCATCAAGAATGGAAAAGATTTTCTTTCCCATGGCTTTTCGCAGCCTGTCAGCATCGCCTTTTGAGAAACCCGCTAGCTTCTGAGACAGCCGCATTACTTGCTCTTGATAAACCGTAATACCATAGGTTTCAGCTAGGTATTCCTCCATTTCTGGAAGGTCGTAGGTTATTTCTTCTGTACCGTTCTTTCGTGCAACGAAATTGTCAATGTATTTCATTGGCCCAGGACGATACAGGGCATTCATTGCAATAAGATCCTCAAACTTATCTGGTTTGAGAGGGCGTAAAGCTTTCTGCATTCCAGCGGATTCAAACTGAAACGTCCCGTTGGTATGACCTTTCTGATAAAGCTTATAGGTTTTTTCATCATCAAGGGGAATGTCATCCGGGTTGATGTCTATATCATGTCGATCCTTCACCAGCCGAATAGCATCTCGAATAATGGTTAGGGTTTTTAAACCCAGGAAATCCATCTTCAGCATTCCCGAAGACTCAACTACGCTATTGTCAAATTGGGTAACCGATAAATCGGAATCTTTGGCTGTGGTTACAGGGATGTGATTGGTAATATCATCGGGAGTGATGATTACACCACAAGCATGAATTCCAGTATTTCGTACAGAACCTTCAAGAACCAACGCTTCATTAATCACTTTTGCGATTTCATCATTACCGCTTGCAAGCTTTTTAAGTTCATCAGCCTGAGCTAAACGCTCACTGTCACCGTTTAGCTTTTCCTTGAGGGCCTTCTCATCAAGCCCAAATATTTTGGCCAAGCTGATGTCTGGAATCAACTTCGCGATTCTATCTGCTTCAAAAAGAGGTAGGTTCAATACGCGAGCTGTATCTCGAATGGCGGATTTAGCCCCCATACTTCCATACGTGACAATTTGCGCTACTTGATTCTTGCCGTATTTCGCTACTACCCAGTCGATAATTTTACCTCGACCTTCATCATCAAAATCAATATCAATATCGGGAAGTGATACACGATCAGGGTTTAGGAATCGCTCAAAAAGCAAGTCGTACTTAATAGGGTCTACATTAGTAATCCCAATGCTGTATGCCACCACAGAACCAGCGGCAGAGCCTCGACCTGGACCAACAGCAACACCCATTTTTCTTGCTTCCGAAGTGAAATCCTGAACGATTAGGAAGTAACCTGGGTAACCAGAATTTGCGATTGTTTGAAGCTCAAAATCAATTCGCTCGGTTAGCTCAGGGCTAATTTCGCCATAACGACCCTTTGCTCCTTCGTAAGTAAGGTGACGGAGGTATGCATTTTCTCCACGTTTACCACCGTCTGCTTCGTCTTCTGGATTCTTAAACTCTTCAGGATAATCAAACACAGGAAGCAAAACATCCTGCTTTAATCTGAACGGCTCAATCTTATCTACTATTTCCGTTACGGTTTCAAATGCCTCCGGAAAATCAGCAAAGATTTGCTTCATTTCTGTCTGACTCTTAAAGTAGAATTGGTCGTTCGGGAAAATCCGTTTGATATAATCTCTTCCTCGAGATTCTTCGTCAATCTTAACGCCTTCTTTTAAGCAGCATAAAATATCGTGTGCTCGCTGATCTTTTTGGTTGAGGTAGTAAACGTTATTACTCGGGAAGTATTTAACGTCATACTTTTTGGCGAACCCAAGCAAAACTTGATTTACACGTTTTTCTCCTTCAGTTCCGTGGTTGATTAACTCAACGTAAAAGTCTTTTCCAAACTGTTCTTTGTACCAAAGAAAAGCTTCTTCTGCTTGCTTCTCTCCAACATTAAGGATGAGGTTTGGAACTTCTCCGCCAGCACCACCAGTGCTTACAATCAAGTCGCCTTTGAATTGAAGAAGAAGTTCCTTGTCAATTCTTGGAACGTAGTAGA
>JBLFWJ010000242.1:0-3270 GCA_047611425.1 Bacteroidia bacterium
GTCATTTCACATAAACGAGTGCCTACCTCGTAAGCGTGGAATGGCTCAGAAGAAACTGTTTGTGTAAGAACAACGGCACCAACCAATGCCATGAGAATCGCTGGCAATCCAAAACGTAGTGCCACGCCTAAATCAATGTTCTTGTAGACTAAAGCGATCTTAAACAGGTTATTCAGCAAGTGAACTACACCGGTTAAAGCCACTGCAACTTCGACAGGATAGAAGATTGCAAAGACAGGCATAAGTAACGTTCCCAAACCAAAGCCTGAGAAGAAGGTGAGCAATGATGCAAGCATTGCTACCAATGGTATGATTACGAAATCCATCTTGGTGCAAAGCAAGCGATTCCGTTGGAACCCTGAGTCACTCAAATCATTCTTAACAGAATATTAACGATCACACTTTATAATGCATGCATTGCATATTTTAGTCGCATGGATGAATTTTTAGAAGAGGCGGGACAACTTGTAATTTATCAACTACGAAAATCGTGGTTGAATATTTCAAAGCTTTACAACGAGATAGCTGCAGAGCATGGCGGTACAATGAGCATGGCCTTTATCCTGATTGCAATAGATAGCGAAGACGGAGTTCCTGTAACGAAAATCGCCCCAAGATTGGGAATGGAACCAAACAGTCTTTCACGAATCTTAAAATCTATGGAAGAGAAGGAATTCATTTCACGTGACCGAACTTCCGATGATCGCAGAATGTCTTATGTCAAGCTTACCAAGAAAGGGATTGACATGCGATTGGTTGCCATGAAAGCTGTGTACAGGCTGGAAAAAGCAATTGTGGAAGACCTATCACCCAATGATTTGAAAGGGTTTTTCGATACCTCCTCTCACATTCCTGAGGCGATTGGAAAGTTTAGAAAACGATTAGAAGAGGATGATCTTTCAACCCAAAAATGACAATACAAAACGCTGTAGATTTCCACATTCACTTTGTTCATAACCTTTCAAATACCCTTTAGATAGCCTCTTCTTGGGGAATATCATTGTAGCTGATTCAAGAGCTGAATGAACCCCATTTTACTTTCACTTCTTCTACTTCAATTAAACGCTGGCTTTACTGAGGTTTCCGTTCCTGGTGACCCACCGGTGATCACCGTTAGTTCGATGGAACCCTACGAGCTTTCGACAGGAATTATCATTTCCACCTCGGATGACGATGGACATGTGATCGGGATAAAAAATGGAAATGGTGGTCAGTTACAAGCTGCTGTTTTTGATGCTGACGGAAATCGAATTCCATCCATTTATTTGGATGAATTAAACGAGATCGATTTATCTCAACTTATTCCTGGAGAGTACATTCTACGTGTTGTGGATAAAGACCACAATATGAATATGTACCGGATCAGAAGAGCTGATTAATCAGGCTCTTTCAATTACTGTTGCGTAACCCTGCCCTACTCCAATACACATCGTAACCAACGCATATCGCTTTTGCGTTTTCTGGAGTTGAATTGCTGCCGTTTGCAAAATTCGAGCACCGCTCATCCCTAGTGGATGACCAATTGCAATGGCACCACCATTTGGATTTACTCGCGAATCATCATCAGCCAATCCCATTTTTCGGGTACAGGCTAAAGATTGTGCAGCAAAGGCTTCGTTCAGTTCGATTACGTCCATGTCAGCTAGCGTGAGCCCGGCTCTTTTCAGTGCTTTTTCAGATGCGTAAACTGGCCCGATTCCCATGATCCTTGGTTCTACACCAGCAACGGCTGCCGATACGATACGAGCCATTGGCTTAAGACCGTGATCCTTCATTCCCTGCTCGGATGCCACGAGCATTGCCGCAGCGCCATCATTCAGGCCGGAACTATTTCCAGCAGTTACCGATCCCTGCCCGTCCGGCAGGCCGGCATCCTTTTTAAAAGCAGCTCGAAGTGTCCCTAGCTTTTCAATAGTCGTTTGCGGTTTAATGAATTCATCCTGATTAAAGATTATGGGATCCTTTCTTCGTTGAGGAATTTCAACGGAAACAATTTCTTCAGCCAATCTACCTGATTCGCTTGCGGCAGCTGCCTTCATATGAGAATTGTATGCGAACAGATCTTGAGCCTCACGCTCAATCCCGTACATCTCTACCAAGTTCTCGGCAGTTTGGCCCATTCCTTCTGTACCGTACAAATCATCCATTTTTGGATTGATGAACCGCCAGCCAAAACTGGTGTCATGCATTTGAGAATCCCGTCCAAAAGGCTTGCTCGCTTTCGAGATTACCCAAGGGCCGCGGGTCATGTTCTCCACTCCTCCCGAAACATAAATGTCTCCATTACCAGTTTGGATTGCACGCGCAGCATTAATGGTTGAAGCCATTCCAGATGCGCACAATCGATTGACCGTTTCGCCACCAACAGACCATGGAAGCCCGGCCAAGAGTAGCGCCATTCGAGCAACATTCCTGTTGTCTTCTCCTGCTTGATTGGCGCAACCGAAAATCAGATCTTCAATTGCTTTTGGATCTAAGGTTGGATTTCTTGCCATCAATTCTCTGATTGGAATTGCCGCCAAATCATCGGTTCTAACGGGAGCCAATGTTCCTCCAAAATTTCCAATCGGAGTTCGGATTGCGTCTACGATAAAAGCGTCTTTCATTTTTTCTTTCTAATTATTTCATCAAGCGTCTGTCCTTGTTTATTCTTCCACTCGGTCCATCCATTAGAACTTGCTCCTAAGACTACATCAGATGCACCACTTGGATAATTAAACACATAATCAGCCGTGAAGACATAAACTCCTTCTACCTCCTTCAAAATTCCACCTTCAACTAGCTTTTTTCTCAACAATCGATTACTTCCAGAATTTGAAGGTGTTTCGTCAATGTTTGCTTGAGAACCAGCTTTTACAACAAATCCATCATCAATGTATTCGCCAACAGCATTGGCATTTTTTCTCTTAAGAAAAAATAGCCGTTGATTCTTACTAGAACTTGTCGGCTCAAAAATTGGGTGTCCCAAAGTTGACAACAGAATCTTAATCGTATCAAAACTTTCCATTAAGTCCGCTTCCATTACTTCGGTTACATGCGGCTTTTTTGGTTGGACAGAATTAACAGGTTTATATCTGGCAATCTCTTTTGCCTTTTCCAAACAGTAATGTTCCAAGAACTTACCATGGGTTTTAGTGAAGTCATCGGTTTTTGCCACAATACAAACTGCAAGTGTCCAAAAGTCCTTTTGCTGATTATGTTGTTTTATCCGGTCAAGACAGTTTTCGGCTTCACCAATGTAAACCAAAGGCTTTGCCTCGTCTTTATCAT
>JBLFWJ010000243.1:0-3223 GCA_047611425.1 Bacteroidia bacterium
TTGGGTAAGTTCCATCATCCTCTCCCGTGATTAGAAGATGAGTATCATACGTTTCGTTTGCCGTTGAGCTTGTTGCCTTAAACCCACTTACGTACATCTGAACTTTCGTGAATTTCACCTTTCGACCGGTACTCAAAGCGTATTCGGTATCGTAAGCCATGGCCATCGTTCCAGCCAAATGATGAAATTTCAGCTGAAAATTTTCGCTAGCGTAAACACAACTACCATCCTCCTCAGTAACATCAGCATCAAAATTTAATGCTGTTGGGTCCGTACATCCCTTTTTCTTGGCGCAACCAGGCATAACTACAACAAGCGCAATCAATACTGGAATTATTAAAATCAACTTCTTCATATCAAACTAACTACTAGGTTTTTCAATTGTTCGGATCAGCAAAATCCGGATTGGCAAGAAACTCATCGTCCGTTAGCGTCATTAAGAACGCTTCCAAATCATCTTTATCTGATTCACTTAGCTGCGCTCCTCCATTTCCAACCAGTTCCATCAATGGGTCTAGGTTTGGAGAATTGTCTTTTACATGTTCGCTGTAATGGTCGATCACATCCCGAACGGAGAAGAACCTTCCATCGTGCATGTACGGTGCAGTAACTGCGATATTGCGAAGTGTCGGAGTTTTGAATTTTCCCTTGTCGGTTTCAACACCGGTTTTATCAAATCGACCAAAGTCCGTTAGGAAAGTATCCAGACCATTGTTGTGAAAATCATTGTCCGTTGTCAATCCTCCTCCTAACTGATGACAGTGAAAACAATCGGCCACCTCGTTCTCAAAAATGGTCAATCCATTAAGCTCAGGTGCGGTCAGTTGCTCGTTTCCGTACCTCCATTTATCGTAACGTGAATTACCCGAAATCAACGTTCTCATAAACTGGGCGAGAGCTTTGGTAACGTGGGTGGAATCTATCTCTTGAGTTATGCTAAATGCTTTCTCAAACAACTCTGGGTATTCGGAATGAGCATTAAGTTTTGTCTCAACTTCCGGCCAAGTCGTGTTCATCTCTATTGGATTGACTACAGGTCCAAAAGCTTGCTCTTCTAGGGAACCTTCGCGCCCATCCCAAAAGAAATCCCTGCCCCATGCGAGGTTGATAATTGGCATCGAATTTCTGTCACCAATGTCTCCGTCTACTCCTACTTCAAACTGATCTTGTGTGCTAAACCCAAATTGTTGTTGGTGACATGTGGAGCATGACTGCTCTTCATTCTTAGACAGGATAGGATCATAAAACAGTCTTCTTCCCAATGCAACTCCTTCAACAGTCATTGGATTATCAGGAGGACTCACCAGTTGTGGCAAGCCTTCAGGAATCTCTGGATTAAAAAGAGTTGGTCCTGTTGCAACGTTAATCGGCTCGTGTTTACAAGAAGTAAACAGCGATGCCATTAACACGAGTAATATGGTTGACCTGAAAAATGACATCAAAGGCGAATTTGGCCTAAAGATAGACTTGTGAAGAATTACTTAAAGAAAAGACCTAGACAGTTCTTGGGAAATGATGAACGTCAGCAGAGGAGTGATGTTGTCTATTCACGCTTCTTTCGAAGTGGGATTCTTTCAATCATTTCGCCAACAAAAGAAAGGGATCGCTCCAACACATTGAAGTAAAGAGTGAACATCAAGAACAACGACATAAGCCAAATCACCAAGACATTAGCCCAGTATGTATCGATGTAATAGGACATAATCTTTTTCCGTGGAGCGAAGAATTGAGATCGCAGGAAATTTGACTTAAACGGATCCTGATAAATTGGATTCAACTTTTGAATCAAGTGTCCATCACGTTCAATAATTCTATAAAAATCATTGCTATTTAAAACTAGATCGGACAAGCTTTCATTGAAATAATCGTCTTTCATTTTATTGAAAGCCACACGCTCGTCAGCCGTTCTAATCTTTGATGTAATCATTCTATCTTTTTCGGTGTCTATAGTATTTCGTTGCCTAACGTAATGCCGAGCCAACTGAGCCATATATGCTTTTATTGATTCCAATGTGATTTTAGTAATCACAGTGGTGTCCAAGTCTGCAATCTCGCTAAACACCAAATCTGGAGTTAAGACAGCTTGATCATTCAATTCATTCCTTAAAAGGATTATTGTCTTTAGCGCTTTGGGTGTGAATTTTCTTCTTCTAACCGGATCACTTAATTCAATCGCTCTGTTTCGAATCTCCGGAATCCAATAATCCTTTTTGTATGTCGCTTCGCTAATTCCTTTATCAAACTCATAGAAGTCTTTAGAGAATTTGTTCTTTTTGAATTGATAGACTGCCAGTGCTTCATAGGCCCATTTAGAGGTCATTATTTCACCGGCAAAAGGCACCTGGGCATCTGAACTAAACTCTGGGTTCAGTTTATCAAATTTCACGATTACTCCACTCAACAAAAGCTGAGGGATGATTAGAAATGGTATTAGAATATAGATGGTAACTACATTTCTAAAACTTGCCGAAATATTCAACCCAAGCATATTGGCGAAACAAGAGGTTGAGAACAGGACTAAGAAATAGGCCATATTCATACCCTTAATCTCCATAATCCAATTGCCTACCAGCACAAACGCCATGGTTTGTACTGCTGAAATGGCAAATAGAATCATGATTTTGGATCCGAGGTAACTCGTTCTACTCAAGTTCAGAAAGGATTCACGTTTAAGAATCCTCGCGTCCTTGATTATTTCCTCGGCACTAACGGTAAGCCCGAAAAACAGCGCCACTACCACACACATAAAAATGTACGCTGGAAGATTGTCGTTTTCTCGGAACACGAAACCAACATCATCATTCGCGAAATACTTAATAAGCATTGCAAGAATAAAAGCAAGAACAGGCGTCTCCAAAAAGTTGATGACCATGTATTGCATGTCGGCCAACTTGCTTAGTACATCTCGCGTTACAAATACTCTAAACTGTTGAAGTCGCGAAGGAATTGAAGCTCCTTCCGGCAACGGTTGGCTCAAATCAACATCTGCATCTTCGATAACGATGTTGTCCAGATACTTTTCGTTCCACTCCTCAGGGCTTACTCTTCGCTTGTATGTAACCTGTCCAAATTCGTCCAATACCTGCGCTTCAAGAATATTGAAGACCTGTTCAGGATTGACATTACCGCAATTAAAGCACTCTACATCATCGCTGGTTACGTCATTAATCTGGGCCTTGAAATAGCTAATTGCTTCAATTGGGTTTCCGAAATAAACTGGAAA
>JBLFWJ010000244.1:0-3164 GCA_047611425.1 Bacteroidia bacterium
TGGCAAATGCGGCTGCAGGAATTGTTGTCGGTAAAGTTGGTACGGCTTCCGTTACAGTACCTGAGCTTATCAGTGCGCTCTCCATTAAAACGGGAAGTCCCGTATTGGCAAGAGATGAGACAGCGCTGATTGTTCATGCTGCTCAAGAGAATGGGAAAAAGATTGTGTTTACAAATGGCTGCTTCGACATTCTTCATAAAGGCCATATTAGCTACTTGGAAAAGGCACGAGCCTGCGGAGATATTCTGGTTCTAGGACTTAACAGCGATGATTCGGTTCGAAGACTGAAAGGGCCTACCCGCCCCATAAACAATGAGTTAGATAGAGCTTTTATGCTACTTAAACTTGCGGCAGTTGACTATGTAACCATCTTTGACGAGGATACTCCACTGGATTTAATCAGGTTGATAAAACCAGATGTGTTGGCAAAAGGAGCTGATTACACGGTAGAAGAAGTAGTTGGGAGAGAACATGCTAAAGAAGTAAGGTTGATAGATTTTGTGGAAGGATATTCTACTTCAACTATTATCGAAAAATCTAAAAGAGACTGATATGATTATTGTAACTGGAGGAGCTGGATTTATTGGTAGCAACATAATTAAGGGCCTTAACGACCGAGGAATAGATGACATCCTTGTGGTAGACAATATTGCTGCATCGTCAAAGTATCTGAATTTAAACGGACTGAAGTTCAAAGACTTTATTCATAAAGATGATTTCATTCAGAGAATTAATGAGTTTGAGAACGTGGAAACGGTATTTCATGAGGGAGCATGCTCCAGCACAACGGAGACTGATGGCAATTACATGCTCAGAAATAATTACGAATACACCAAAACCATATTAGCGGCCTGTGTAAAATGGAATGCCAAGTTGGTGTATGCCTCAAGTGCCTCTGTTTACGGTGGAGGTGAAAATGGATTTGCCGAGAAAAAAGAATGTGAATATCCACTCAATGTGTACGCATCGTCAAAATGGCTGTTTGATAATTATCTGCGCAATAATTTCAGCAGTTTAAAAATCCCAGTGGTTGGTCTTAGGTATTTCAATGTTTATGGACCACAAGAAAATCACAAGGGAAGCATGGCCTCAGTGGCGTTTCATTTCTTTAATCAGATAAATGAAAATGGCACAATGAAACTGTTTGAAGGAAGTGATGGATTTAGAAGAGATTTTATTCATGTTGATGATGTAGTCAAAGTCAACATGCACTTTTTAGACAATTCAACTTCCGGCATATTCAATTGTGGTACTGGAAGTGCAAGAAGCTTTTTAGACATCGCTAATGTATTTCACAAGCTCAAACCGGGTTCAGAAATTTCTTTCATTCCCTTTCCAGCTCACCTTGATGGAAAATATCAAGCCTATACTTGTTCAGATTTAGAAGCACTTAGGACTTCTGGTTACAAAGAACCGTTTATGTCTTTAGAAGAAGGAATGGAATCGTATTACAATAAACTAAAATTGACTGGTGGTTATCACCTTTGACCCATAAGTGGATGGATACAAAATCTCAAGTATTGAATGAATTAACTTCTCACGGAGAAGTTTGGAAGGCGGTAAATGAAACACTCTCCGATCAAATAGGAAAGGTTGCAGAAATATGCAGTCAGCAGCTGAAAGAAGGAAAGAAGGTGATTCTTTTTGGAAACGGAGGTAGCGCAGCAGATGCACAGCACATTGCGGCAGAGTTAAGCGGGCGGTTTAGAACAGAGAGAAAAGCACTGCCAGGTTTGGCGCTTACTACCGATACTAGTGCCCTTACAGCAATTGGTAATGATTATGGTTATGACGCTGTGTTTAGCCGACAAGTAGAAGCTCTAGCTAAGGAAGGAGACGTGCTAATAGGAATTTCCACAAGTGGAAACAGTCTTAATGTGATAAACGGATTTGTAAAAGGGTCTGAAATCGGTTGCATCTGTATTGGGCTTTCTGGGAGAGATGGAGGGAAAATGAACGACCATACATCAGAAAATATCGTTATTCCTTCCAACGATACAGCAAGAATTCAAGAAATGCACATTCTAATTGGGCATATCATATGCCAAATAATTGATACCAATTTAAGCTGATGGACAAACCCATTTTCATACTCGGTTGTACAAAGTCTGGAACAACATTGATGCGAAACCTATTTGATGGGCATCCAGACCTGTTTGTTATTCCGTTTGAGTCGCATTTTTTCCAGAACACAGGTAGAGGAATTGATTACAGTTACCGTAGGACAATGCCTAAGAAGCTCAGCTTTGACCAGAAGAAAGGTGGTTTATTGGATTGGATAAGATCTAGTAATAGCAAGGCAGTTCCAATTGCGGATGGATTTACAGTTGGTAAGTTCAATGTCCCGGTAGCCGAAAAATACTTACGTGGAGCTCAGGTTTCGAGTGAACGCGAACTTTCAGATGCATACACGAATACAATTCATGTTGCCACTCGAGGAACAGAGGTTCCTGCTGGAAAAGATTTTGTGGAGAAATCAGTAGAGAACGCAGAAATGTGTGCGGTTTGGCAAAAGCTTTACCCTAACGCGCGGTTTGTTCATATCCTGCGCAACCCATACTCCAATCTAGTTGCCATGAGGAAGTATGGAGCCTACAACAGGGAAGGAAAATATCCACGTTTGCAGAATGCGATGCAAGCAATGAACAATTCATATTATTGGCTTTATCGTAATATGAAAGATCAAGACAACTACCATGTCGTTATTTATGATGAGTTGATTTCTGATGTGGAAAATGTGATGAAGAATCTTTGCTCAAAATTGGAGCTGAGCTATAATGAAACACTTACCTATCCAACTCATTTCGGAGAGGCTTGGTCAGGAAACAGTACTTCTAAGACATCTTACTCGAAAGTTTCGTCAAAAAATGTTTCTGCCTGGAAAAAAGACATTACCCCGAATGAAGTTGATTTGGTCAACAGATATTTTGGGCATGTTATAACTGATTTCGGTTTTGAAAAAATGACACCTCAAGGGTCCGTATTGAAACGAGGCCCAAGGGAGCGTCCGGAAATATGGCTTTATAATAGAATGCTCAGGTATTTTATCTGATGACACCCGAAGCGAATCAATCAAAGAAGGC
This sequence comes from Bacteroidia bacterium, assembly GCA_047611425.1. Taxonomy (GTDB): domain Bacteria; phylum Bacteroidota; class Bacteroidia; order UBA10329; family UBA10329; genus JBLFWJ01. The sequence goes on from JBLFWJ010000244.1 coordinate 3,084, forward strand.
CACGAGAAATAAGGACTCTCAGGAACTTTTTAAGCAATCAGGAATTACTGGATTAGGTCGCTTTGGCAACCTGTTTCTGAG
>JBLFWJ010000245.1:0-3078 GCA_047611425.1 Bacteroidia bacterium
AGCTGAAGATTATTTGTATTCTCAATTGATTGATTTAGAGTTCATTCAAGATGCCGAATTGACCTTCGATTACGCCTACGCTCGTTGGGGAGGTGCCAATCAAGATGGATTTAGAGTTGAAGTTTCCGCAAACTGCGGAGCGAGTTGGGACACACTTTTTAACGAGTGCTGTGAAGAACTAATGACTGTGGAAAGCCAGCAAAGTTGGTGGGCACCGGGATGTGGTGATTGGGTTCAACTCAATTTCGACCTTTCCAATTATTTAGGTGAAAGTTTGATGATTCGGTTTGTTGGCGTGAATGGTTGGGGAAACAACTTCTTTTTAGACAATGTGAATGTTGATGGTTTGAATACGGTTGGAATGGCACAATTGCTATCCAAAGGAGATGTTCGGGTTTACCCCAACCCAGCCAACGACCAGCTTTATCTTCAATCCACGTTTGACCAAGTTGATCTACAAATCTTTGATATCACAGGAAAAATTGTTTTTGAATCTGGACGATACAATGAAGGATTGCATCGAATTGACATTAGTTCAATGACCCAAGGAATCTACTTCGTTCGTTTAACCTCCACTGCAGGAGAGCGAGTTGAGAAATTGATAATTCAGTAATTACAATTGAGGAACTTCCAGCTCCAAAAGCTGGAAACTCATTCTGTGCCAATCGGTTGGTCCATGTTCTCGAATAGCCGATCTGTGAGCCTTTGTCGGGTAGCCTTTATTCCTGTCCCACGCATAGTTTGGATGGTCAGAATGTAACTTCATCATAATCTCATCCCGATGCGTTTTGGCAAGAATTGAGGCGGCAGCAATGTTCTTGTACTTGCCGTCTCCTTTTATCACGCACTCATGCGGAATATCTTGATAGGCCGTAAATCGGTTTCCATCAACAGAAATAAATCCAGCTTTGGTTTGCAATTGATCTAACGCTCGATGCATGGCTAAGAAGCTTGCGTTGAGAATGTTAATCTCATCAATCTCAGTATGAGACACAACTCCAACGGCCCAAGCAATTGCTTTAGATTCGATTATTGGCCTTAATTCATTCCGTTTTTTCTCGGTGATTTTCTTTGAATCATCCAGACCAACAATTCGTTTTCTTGGATTGAGGATAACTGCTGCGGCAACGACTGGACCTGCCAAGCAGCCTCGGCCAGCCTCATCGCAACCAGCTTCAAGAAGTTCCTTTTGAAAACTCCATCTAAGCATTTAAATGTGTTCTCAGAATGTCCGCAAAAACCCACACATCCTCAAATGAGTTGTACAATGGAACCGGTGCCAATCGGATCACATTCGGCTCTCGATAATCCGAGATCACCCCTTGATCCGTTAGGTTTTTATGCAGCGCCTTGGCCTCCTTCTCAACGTAAAGCGAAATTTGACAGCCTCGCTCATCCGGGTTTCTTGGTGTGATGATTCGAACATCCTCAGATTGAATGTCATCCAGCAAAAACTCTAGAAATCCGGTAAGCTTCAAGCTTTTTTCGCGTAGGCGATCCATGCCAACTTCTGCATGAATATCCAATGCTGATTTATGAACAGCCATTCCAAATACCGGCACATTGCTTATTTGCCATCCACGTGCACCTTCCGCTGGAACAAACCCTGGCTCCATCTTAAATCGTGCATCGGGATCATTGCCCCACCAACCTGCAAATCTTGGCAGGTCAGGATTATTGCAATGTCTTTCATGAACGAACATTCCCGACACATTTCCCGGGCCCGAATTCAGGTACTTGTAACTGCACCAGCACGCAAAATCAACATCCCAATCATGTAATTCCAGCGGAATGTTTCCTGCTCCATGAGCCAAATCAAAACCAACCTGTGCCCCTACTTCATGACCAGCTTCCGTAATCCTTTTCATGTTGAAGACTTGACCAGTGTAGTAATTCACCCCACCGAAAATCACCAGTGCTACAGAATCTCCATGTTCGGAAATTGCCTTCAAAATATCTTCCTCAGCAATCAAATCTTCCCCTTCTCTGGGCGCAACTTCTACAATTGCATCTTTCGGATTTAAACCATGAAATCGTGCCTGCTGCTCCAATGCATATTGATCACTTGGAAATGCCTTTGCCTCGCAAATGATCTTAAACCGCTGTTCTGTTGGGCGATAAAAAGACACCATCAACAAGTTGAGGTTTACGGTTAAGCCGTTCATCACCGTCACTTCTTTAGGTTGCGCACCAACCAACTTGCTCAATTGTTCAGGAAAAATGTCTTGGTAACTAAACCATGGTGTCTTGGCATCGAAGTGACCCTCCACCCCAAATTCAGCCCAATCATCCATTTCTTGTATTACCGAATCACGGGCAGTCTTTGGCTCAAGACCTAGGCTGTTGCCACAGAAATACCGACAAGTCCCACTTTGAGTTTTCGGAAAGTGAAATTGGTTTCGGTATTCTTTAAGCGGATCCTCTTGGTCCAACTTTTGGGCAAACGATAATGAATTTTCGAACTGCATATCTCTGAGCTTATGATTGCAAAGAAGGCCGAATGATAACTGAATTGCAAATCTTAATGTGTTGCATAAAAAAGCCCTCAGTTTCCTGAAGGCTTATAAAATGTCATTTAGAAATTGATTACTGTTTATCCCACGTAACTCCAGCCATCCATAGACCAGCTTCAGAACAAGAATAAGCGATTGTGTAAACCGAGTCCGTGTGCTCATCAACTCCAAAACAATTGTTTCGAATTGTGTCGAAATATGAAAGCGTTAAAACCCCTTCGTTCTCGGTCCAGTTAAACACTGAATTCTTTCGAAATGCATGGTCTGTACATCCCTCACTGTGAGAATTCAAACCTCCAGAACCATCATCGTTGAAAACAATCTCATTATAAAAAACGCTATCCAAGGATGTTGTATCCCTCCACGTTCCGTGTACACAAGATGGGTCTAATTTGGTGCAAGATGCAAAAGCAACAAGGACGAACAGTGATAGTAGAGCGTATTTAGCGGTAGCCATGGGTTGAATTTTGGTTTGGCAAAAATAGTAGTTATACCCATCTTACAATATTCTCTTTGATACCTCCAACGGGCCGTATTGACAATAATTGATGGGTACTTTCGCGCC